>CAIUZK010000275.1 GCA_903903635.1 uncultured Bacteroidota bacterium | reverse complement strand
CCACCATATTCAACCCGTTCCGGGTTGGGTTGAACTATTATTTTACCTGGGGCTTGTGCCCCAGGCTATTCAAGTTTAAGCCCGCCGGGCTATTTCTGTGTTTATTGCCTTTAACCCACAATATATCTTAGTGAGCAACAACTACACGACCGGTAGTACGCCCGCCATTAGCTGATAATGTATAAACATACATACTTGCCGGTAAAGCTGCAATATTGATCGTAGTGTGACCGTTAGTAACATTCTGAGTAGCTACAACCTGGCCCAGCATATTGGTGAGGGTGATTGTTGCGGGTGTATGGTCTGTAAGGGTTATATTCAGTTCATCATTGGCAGGATTAGGGGTAATCTGAATATGGTTACTGATTGGCTGGTCATTTGTACTCAATGCCCTGTTGCCGGTGAGGTTGCAGGTAATGCAACTGATGTGAAACAGGATAGTGGGGTATTGGAGTTTGCTGGCTGCTGCATGATATCCTACTCTAAAATCAGTGACATAAAGGCCACCCCAGCCAGGCATCCCGGCTCCCTCTTTCTTATAATAACCAGAAGTATGGTCTCCGCCATCCCAATTATACGGGGGGAAGCATGGAGTTGTGGTTGTCCCGACATAATCAACCATCATATTCAGGCTACCATATTTATAGCCTGTAGCAGCAGTATCATTTGAATAGCGAATAGTATCCTTGTATCCTGAAGGCAAATAGGAAGATGGCCATGTATCGCCGCTGATAAATGTAACCGTGGCCGCAGCATAATTGCCCGCTAAAACCGGGAAATTAATGATTGGCTCAAAAGGATGACCCGCCCCTCTTGGAAAAGTCATACCGCTGGTGGGATGAGCATTATTGGTATCTATCAGCGTAAGCGGAAATTTATAAACCTGTGTTGAAGGTACTGGCAGTACCGTGGTGCCGGAAATGTTTCCCGCCCGGTTGTTCAGGCTATCATGGCCCAGCCCCAAAAAGTTATGAGCACCGGCAACAAGCCCTGTATCCGGGGACCGGAATGTGTCAATAAGATGCATGGGAGGCATTGTGGCGGCTGAAGTAGTATCGGATTGAACAAAAGTTATGACAATAGTATCTACCACTGACGGTTTTGCTAAATTTCTATTGTATTTGGCTACTATTCTGATGGAATCTATAACATAGGCATCATAGTCTGATACCGCTATTTTAAAAGGAAAGTTTCCGTCGTCATTCCAGATGGCATAACGAGGATCAAAGCCCATGCCCAGGCTGGTAATCGCATCATTATTGCGATAAGTTGGTGTACTGCCTGTATAACCAAATATAGCTGTAGTATCATTCCACAGGCAGATGGAATCAATTGCAAGGCTTGGTAAGCCTATATTGGTTAGTACGCCCCCTTCCGGAAGGGTTGAACCGCCATAATCATACCAACGGTCTCCGCCAGGTCCCGGCCAGGAGGTAGTCTTATGGCCCTCTTTGGCGGCCACAAGGTTATTGCCGGTAGCTGTAGTGGTTGTGCTTCCGGCAGGCTGATTTGTTGCAGCGCTGCCCTGCTGGAATATCACCCCTTTATGAGCTTGCTGGGCACTGGCAGCGGTGGCAAAAAGTAAAACAGAGAGTAGCGTACAGATTTTTTTCATGAAAGAAGATATTTGCAGTGAGTAATAATAACAGAAAAGATAGGAGGATAACCAATAAGCCACAAAAACTATGCCAGATATTAAAAAACATGCACTATTTATTGAAAACGAAAAGGGGTAATGGTTGCCCATTACCCCTCCGTGTTATTTTGTCAATAAATCTTAGTGAGCAACAACTACACGACCGGTAGTACGCTCGCCATTAGCTGATAATGTATAAACATACATACCTGCTGGTAAAGCTGAAGTATTGATAGTAGTGTGACCGTTAGTAACATTCTGTGAAGCTACTACCTGGCCAACCATGTTAGTTAAAGTAACTGAAACAGTTGATTTAGCATTGAAAGAAATGTTCAACTCAGAAGAAGCTGGATTAGGATAAACGCTAACGTTGCTGATGTTGCTTACATTGCTTACACCTAATGCTGGATTACCAGTCAGGTTACAAGTAGTACATTTTGCATGGATTACGATAGTAGGATACTGAAGTTCGCTTGCAGCAGTACCTGAAGCTGTAGACCAAGCCCAGTTTGGAATGTAAAGACCAGCCCAACCAGCATCAAATATCTGGGAAAAATGACCAGAAGTATGGTCGCCAGGCCACATGTATGGAGGGAATGCAGCAGTAGTACTAGTACCTACATAATCGTAAGCCATAGTAAAACAACCATATTTGTAACCAGTAATTGTGGTACCATTTGAATAACGAACTGTATCTTTATAACCAGAAGGACCGATGGTAGCAGGCCATGTATCACCACTCTTAAAAGTTGCACTTACACCAGCAAAGCTACCGGCTGGAACTGCAAAGCTGAAAGTAGGCTCAGCAGGATGCCCTGTAGCAGGACGAGGATACTGAGTTCCGCTATTGCAATTAGAACCATTGGTATCAACAATCCTCAAAGGGAACTTAATAACCTGACCAGCAAGAACCGGATTGGTTGTAGTTGTAGTACCTACAGTAACAACATTTCCAGCCCTGTTATTCAGACTGTCGTGGCCCAGAGACAGGAAGTTAAGCCCTCCTGAAGTAATGCCATAATGAGAAAGCAATGTTGGGTCGCTGAAAGAATAACCAGGATTGTAGGCAGTAGAAGTACCATTACCCGAAATAAAAGTAACGATCATCGTATCAACAACTCCAGGTTTAGACAAATTTCTGTCGTACCAGCCAATTACCATAACTGAGTCAATGGTATAAGCATCTGCTGCAGAAATTGCAATAACGCCAGGGAAGTTACCACCATCGTTCCAAACCGGATTGCGTGGATCAAAACCCAAGCCAACACTTACAAAGCGACCAGTGCTACCATATGAAGGTGTACCAGTATAGCCCATTAAAGCAGTAGTGTCATTCCAAAGCGTAATACCACCACGAGAAACACTTGGTAAACCATAATTGTTTAGTACACCACCGGCAAGCAATGTCTGACCACCATAATCATACCACCTGTTGCCACCTGTACCAGGCCATGATGTAGTTTTACTAGCTGCCTCTGGCGCACTAAGATTAGCCGGCAAAGCTCCCTGAGCAGCTACCTGATTGCCGACATAGTTTGATGGCTGAAAAATAAAACTGCTGCGAGCTTCCTGCCCGTTTGCGATACCAGCAATTAAGCCGGCCGCGATAAGTAAAATTGATTTTTTCATAATTATTTTTTTGAGGAATTGTAAATTTGCTGATAAAATTATAGTATTATTTGGTAACAAAAAAAAAATACTGAACTTTTTTTCTTTTTCGTATGTCATTGTTAACTGATCTGCTATTATGCAAAAAACCTTCCTAAGGAGGCAAACATAATAGCATGCAGGAAATTCCCGCTGCAATTTTGGGTGATCGCATAACTTTAATCGTTTATTAATATGCAGCAATAATAGTGCCAGATTTCGCTTTGCTGCCTTTTTCCCGAAAATTTTCTGCGTAAATAAGTATATGGGGCTTATTTACATGCGCCTGCCCTGTTTCAGGAGCTCTCTTCCGGCAATCGATACATAATAAACACTAATGTATAATATTAAAAGAGCCAGAGTTCTGCCTGCCATCGGCCTGCATGATATAAAAATAAGTACCGGCAGGCAAAGACGAGACATCCATATTTGCGGTACCACTGGTAATATTTCCCATTTTGCGGGTTGCAACGACCTCGCCAGAAATATTTTGCAGCAGAAGCGTTACATCGGCGGCATGCTCCAGATTGACGACCAGGTTAATAACATCTGAACATGGATTGGGGAAAGCGCTGATTTGGGGAGTAACATTGTTTATATTATTTGCCTGCAACGAGGTATCCGGAACTGTCCATTTGATATGAAAAGCCATTTGGGGAACATCAAAACCGGAAGAAGGGTTGGCTCCTGTATGGGCATAAGCATAAGAAGGAATGAGTATATTGTGCCCGCCATAGGTAAAACCAAGGTCGGCATACCGAATCTGGTTGGTGGCTATAAGACCTGTCTGGTGGGAGCCGGGATAGCCGGTGGTGAGGTTGCGGGAACTTTGGGGATACCAAACATTGATACCAGTGGGTTCGCCGGCATACAGCCAGTAATAATTGGCATAATTGGTGCCGGTAACCAGCGGATAAGCCACCTGGCTCTTAAAATATACATAGGCGGCCAGATAATGACCGGGCATAACCGTAATAGGTGTGGTAAGTCCGAATTTCACTTTCTTGTAGATAAATGCATCGGTGATGGTAAGGGGGAATGCATATCGCTGGTGTGTGGTTTTAGTATACACAGGGTCAATACACTCATCGGCAGCCCTGATATAGCGGGGTGTGGCAAACCGGGGAGTTTCATCGGCAGCACAGGGCCGGTATATGGTATCTGCCGGATTCATAATGAGGGGGTAACAGCCGGAATCGGGCACAAGTCCGCCGGCCTGTGTAACAATAAACTCAACAACAAGACTATCTACATTGCCGGGGGTAAGATCATACCGCATATATTGGCCGGGCACCCAGAAACTATCCAGTTTGTAGGATAACGTATAGGGGAAGGGCGCGGTAACCCGGTAAGCAGGATTGTATGCATTATAATAATAGGCGCTGTCGGTGGGGTCGAAAGACATACCCATGCCATGTGTAAAAACATGATAGGGCGGATAATAATAGGAAGTATCGTACAGATTGCTATCGGGGTATACATCGTAATAGAACAGATAACTGTGGGTGAGTGAGAGTGATGTGGTATCATACATTTCATCCCAAAGGTCATACCAGTCGGAATAGGTAGTGCCGCCTGCTGTTTCTTTGTGAAGCAGATGATTATTCGTTGGGCCAGTGCCATAGGGTGGATTTTGCACTATATGCTTCCCGGGCAGTGCCAGGTTGTGCGGAAATCTCACCGGGTCGGACAACTGGGCAAAGGTTGCTGAGTGCCACAGCACAACGATACAGAGCAACAGATATTTCTTCATAGGTTATTTTTAGGATAAGAATAAAAGTATTAAATAAAGATAATGTTTGTGCTGGTAAAAAAGAAATCTAATTTTCAAATAAACACAAAAGCACTTTTGCGGCTGAGGTATATATAAGGAAGCCGGAAGTTCCGGGAATTGCGTTTTGAAATCAGGGTTAATAGGTAGGCATGAGTATAGAGGCTGAATGCTCATTGCACATTGTATAATTGACCTGGCCGATAACATAGGCATTAGAGGCAACATGGTATCCGCTGCCATAAAAGAAATATAGTCCTGCCTTAAGATTACTGAATGTGGCTACCGGGATAGTATCAACCATAACACACCAGGCCGAATCATCGTAAACGCCATTGGTTGGGGTACTCAGTGTGCCGTATTTGATGTATATTTTACAACTGTCGACATAGGCACCATAATGTGATGGGGAAACAGAAACAGAGGCAAATCCCCCTTTACCTCCACCAGAGTTGACGCAACTTGATTTAGGTTTGCAGGCAGGCAGGGAGATAGCGGCTACCAGGAATAAAAATATGAGCGTCTTGATTTTCACTTTACCAAAGTTATTGCTTTTTCAATTATGGTAACAGCGAAAAAATCCCGAAGCTGTTTTGATTGAATTTACAGTCTCATCCGTATCTTTGGTATATACCGGCATCGTAGCAATTTGAAACATATTTTTGCCATATTCGCCTTCATAGGAATTTTATTGCAGACCTTTAACCAGGTTGTAATAGTGGCAGATTACTATGCCAATAAATATTTTATTGCCAGAAATCTCTGCATCAACCGGGACAAACCAATGCTGCATTGTGAAGGGAAATGCTGTTTGAAAAAGAAACTGGCGAAAGAGGGCAAGGAGCAGGCGCCCAATTCTCAAAATCAGAAAAGCAAACAAATAACCCTTTTTTATTCTATTCCTGAAAACGAGATCAGTTACACGATTTTTTTCAGTGCAGAACCTGAATTCCATCGATATAATGATTTGAAAACCATTTCATTTCACCTGGCTGTTTTTCATCCGCCAGGAAGCTTTTGTTATTGTTAGAAGAAATGGAATTTAAGGTACTGCCTGCAAAGGCTGGTTATTTTTTTTACACAAAAGCTGTTGGCCGGATCATCAGGTACACTGCTTTATATCAATAACTGATAGCATGAAATCGTTAATAAAAATAATTATAATTATCTGCTGTGCCTCATTAAAAAGCTATGCACAGTCTGAAGTAAAAGAAGATCAACCACTAATCAGTATACAGGGAAAACCAGCAGAATCATGCTGCGCCAACGGCAGTTGCTGCAATGGCAGCCAGACACCATTGGGCGTAATGACGGACCATGTGCACCCTAAAGGAGAGTGGATGGTGTCGTACTCATTTATGGACATGATGATGAAGGGGAACCGGACCGAAACTGCAAAAACAGAGGAGTTAACCCTGTACAATAAGGGCTACATGATGGCGCCCGCTACAATGAGTATGCAGATGCATATGGCCATGCTGATGTATGGTGTGAATAACAGGCTTACACTGATGGCTATGTTTGGTTATGTGAGTTATGATATGACCATGAATATGCAGTATGTAATGCAGATGCCCGGTATGCCTGCACCATCCTCGTCTATGGCTACAGTTTCATCGGGATCAGGAGATACCAAATTAAGTGCGCTCTATAATTTTTCGCATAAAGAAACCAGCCGTTTTATAGGTAGCCTTGGCTTCAGTTTGCCCACCGGAAGTATTAAGGCAAAAGGTCTGACCATGCTTGGCGCAGACCAGCGCCTGCCCTATGATATGCAGCCCGGCACAGGGTCCGTTAGCATAGCTCCGGATGTGACCTATGTGAGCCAGAAAGGGAAGTTCATATTCGGGGTGAATGGTGGCGCTGATGTAAAACTGAATTACAACACACTGGGATACAGGCAGGGAAATGTATATCATGCTACCACCTGGGGCAGTTATGGTTTCCTGCCTTACCTGAGCGGGTCATTGCGCGCAGAGGTTATAGTTGCAGATAAAATTTCGGGGGTTGATTCAGTAATAGCAATTCCGGTTTATGAGCAATTTGATCCGACAACGAGTACTGCACATTACGGAGGTAAATGGGGTAACCTTTATGCCGGACTGAATTTCCATTTCAAAAAAACAGCGCTAAAAAAATTCCAGTTCCAGTTTGAATATGGCATGCCGGTGTATGAGAATCTGAATGGGCCGCAGATGTCGGTTCACGCTAACCTTATGGCAGGAGTATCCTACAAATTTTAAGCAATTATTGTTTTGACCTGAGCTGCACTCTCATCAGGTGCAGTTCGTGACATTGCATTCATTTTTACCACAAACAAAAACAAATAATTATGAAGAATACTATTACCACACTATGTGTGGTAACAACCATTATAATATGGACAGCAACAGGCATGGCTTCATGCAAGAAAAGCAATAATAACAATAACAGTACGGGTACTTTTTACTTCCATATCCATACCGATATAGATACGAATGAGGTTGGTGATACAACAGCACTTTACAGGGACTCTTCGGGCCGTCATTTTGTTTTATCGGTAGCACAGTTTTACATAACATCAATTAAGCTGCACAATGTGACAGGCACCTATTATACTATTCCCAACGCCATTGTGTTGAAAAACATAGATAGTGAACGGTATCTTATAGGTCAGGCGCCAGCCGGAACCTATGATGGCGTTACATTTACGGTAGGTCTGGATGCGATGACCAATGCTAAAACACCATCTTCGTTTACCAATAACGGGTATATACCAAATAGCGCGATGTGGTTTGGCACAACAACTGATGGATACATGTACCTGAACCTGCAGGGATTTGCAGATACAACAGCCGCACAGACCGGAAATAACCTGGTGCACTTTTCATACCAGCTTGGCAAATTTTTTGCTGTGGGAGGCGGAGATCGGGATCTGAAGACAGTAACAATGCCAACCCGCACCGGTGTCTACCAGCCTTATATTTTGTTTGCAGGCAGCACCTCCTATATTCATCTGATATGCGATTACGGGAAGCTGCTTAATGGCGTAAACTTCAAAACGCAGGACAGTATAGATACCCATGCAGGGCTTAATAATGCCGCTTCAATTATTGCAGGAAACATCCCTAACATGTTTCATTATGAAGAATAAGAAATTGGTTGGCAATGCCGTTATCATAACGCTTACATGGGTTATGATAACGGCTTCCTGCACCCACCAGGATGGGATGATACCAAATGTAAGTTTCAGCAGGGATATAATGCCAATAATGCAGGCAAGTTGCTCTATAAACAGCAGTTGTCATATCGGAGCTACCAATGCCAACGGCCATATAGATCTGAGTGACAGTGCGGCCTATAATACCCTTATTCAGAAAGGACTTATTAATACAAGAACACCTACGGCAAGTTTGCTGTATTCTGAAATTAATACAGGGTTTATGCCCAAGGCACCTTATGCACATTTAACAGGAAATGAGATGAAAATAGTGCTTGACTGGATTCGGCAGGGGGCAAAAAATAACTAATTCAGTATACGCTGTATATTTATAAGATCACAGTTAAATATTGCTGCATAATGTAGGAATTCCTCGCTAGCGCACAGAAGCCTCGCTTCGAGAGACTCGGCCGCGACTTAAGATCACAGTTAAATATTGCTGCATAATGTGGGAATTCCTCGCTAGCGCACAGAAGCCTCGCTTCGAGAGACTCGACCGCGACTTACGCGACTTATGGGCGAGCCTTTAGCATAGTAAAGGAATAGGGTGGGCAATACCCTGCGCGAGATGCGCCCGAGTCCTCGCTAGCGCACAGAAGCCTCGCTTCGAGAGACTCGGCCGCGACTTAAGCCCAAGTAAAACTAGAATTCATAATCGCGCTCCACCTTGCATATCCTGGTTTTGAAATGAGCATACCATGTGCTACGGCCCAGTGCCTGAGCTTCCAGATGTTCTGTATTGGCCTTCCAGTTTTTTATTGCTTCAAGCGACTCCCAGTAAGAAATGGTGATACCTAATCCATCCCTGGCGTGTTCGATACCCAGGTAGCCGGGCTGACCGGATGATAATTCTTCCATTTTACCGGCCATGGCCTCATAGCCATTATCTCCTTCGGTGCGTAAATTGGTAAATATTACGGCATAATAAGGCGGTGGTGGTGTTTTTGCTATCATAGAATCAATTCAAGGCAGAAAAGTAGCTTGTTTTTGTAAAACAAGGTAATTCACTAACCTCAATTAACCTGCAGCACCAGTTAAATGCCTGAACAAGGTAACCACCTCCATGGCTTCTTTAACATCGTGCACCCTTAATATATTGGCTCCCTGCTGCAGTGCAACCATGTTGAGTGCAGTGGTTCCATTCAGGGCATTTTCGGGATTCACTTTCAGTGGTTTGCATACTATGGATTTGCGCGACAAACCCGCCAGTACCGGTTTGCCCAGCGCCGAAAAAGAAGATAAATGCCGCAGCAGGGCAAAATTGTGGTCCACTGTCTTGCCAAAACCAAAACCAGGATCAATGACCACCTCGCTTATACCGGCATGAGTACACCGGGAACATATATCTTCAAGATATTGATATACTTCCTGTACCACGTCTTCGTAAGCCGGAGCCAGCTGCATGGTTTTTGGGGTGCCCTGCATGTGCATGGCTATATAGGGCACATTGAGCCTTGCAACGACCTCCAACATCAACGGGTCAATACTGCCACTGCTCACATCGTTAATTATATGCACCCCGGCGGCAACTGTTTCGGCTGCCACCCTTGAATTATATGTATCTACCGAGAGCCATGCCTCGGGAAAGCGGGAATGAATTGCCTCTACAGCAGGCATAATACGCCTTAGTTCTTCATCGGGACTGATAATATCCTGGCCGGGTTTTGTACTTGCCCCCCCTATGTCGAGGATGGACGCGCCATCTTTTAACATTTTTTCTGCATTTTGCAATAGGGATAAAGTGTCGCTCGATTGTCCTTTATTGTAGAAACTATCGGGCGTAGCATTTAGTATACCCATTACCACAGGCTGGCTTAAATTCAGCGTTCGCTCTTTGCTATGCAGTGCTAATGACAATTTTTTCTGATTTGTGAATGAACTTTTATAATTGTATTCGTAAGTTTGCTTTTTATTAATGTTCTCGTAAGTTTGAAGGGCAAAGTTAATTTCAAAACAATTAGCAGAATAACAATAAAAGATTTTAAGCTGAAAACCCTAAAATCAATTAACCAATCAACTAATCAGTAGTATGAAATATTTTCTTTGGTTACTCCGTATCATAGTAGGCGTATTATTCATTTTTTCGGGTGTGGTAAAGGCCAACGACCCGATGGGCCTGGTATATAAAATGGATGAGTTCTTCCAGGCGCTCGACATGAAGTTTATGAGCAACATGTCGTTCATGTTTTCGCTGGGCATGATTGCTTTCGAGATTGTTTGTGGTGTGGCGGTTCTGCTTGGTTATTCCTTCCGGTTTTTCTCGGCCATGCTGGTACTGCTTAACCTTTTGTTTTTGTTCATTACCGGTTATGCCTTGTATACCGGGAAGGTAAAAGAATGCGGCTGCTTTGGGGCATGTATCAAAATTTCGAGCCAGGCTACATTCAACAAGGACATTTTCCTTACCGTTTTGTCTTTTATATTGTTCTTCTACCGCAACCGTATTACGGGTTTGTTCAGCAAGCATGTGAATACAGCCATTATGATATTGGCAGTAGTATTCTCGACAGGTATACAGTGGTGGAACCTGGAGCATCTGCCCTACGTAGATTGTATACCTTACAAACCAGGCAATTCTATCTGGGAAAAAATGCAGCCAGGTAAAGATTATAAGCCTGCTGTTATCACGTCTATATTTGTGTATGAAAAAGGTGGTGTGAAAAAAGAATTCACTGCGGATAATTACCCATGGCAGGATTCTACCTGGAAATTTGTTGAGCGCAAGGATAAGGAGATAAGTGAAGCAACCGGCGAGCCTGAGATTCATGACTTCATCCTGCTAGACTCCAATAAGAATGACCTGACACAGCAGATACTTACAGGCAAGGGTTATGTCTTCTTCTGGCTGGTTAGGGAGTTGGACAAGGCTGATCTGAGCCATCTGGACAGGGTTAAAAAACTGGCTACAAAGGCGCAGGAATTGCATATTCCTTTTTATGTGCTCTGCTCATCAGATAAAGAAACATCTATGGCATTTCTTAAAAAGATAGAGCTAACCAATGTAACACTGCTTTCCCTGGATTATACTGCCAGCAAAACAGCAATTCGCTCTAATCCGGGGTTGATGCTGCTGAAAGATGGTATTGTGGTAAGCAAGTGGAGTTACCGCGATTATCCTGGAGATATGAATTTATCGGGCAGTAACCTTGAGGTAAAATAAAACTCCGGCCTTATCAAAGCCAAACAATACGACTCGTTATTATTTCCGGCAAATACTACCTGGCCGGTACGCATAAAAAAAGTCCACCTGAGCGGTGGACTTTTTTTATGCGCAATAATTTTTGTTATTTTTTTGTCTTTACCGGTGCTGCTACTGGTTTAGCAGCAGGTGTTGTTTTGGTGGCTGCTGCCGGCGCTTTCTTTATAAGCTTGTAATTAAGGCTGATGAGGCCACCGCCGGTTGCATTATGAGTGCTTGCACGGCCTGCAGGCCAGAACTTATCGGAGGCACCCGAAGGAATAAAGCTTTTATCTTCCATGTCGCCCAGGCCATAATCTAAACGGAGATGAACTGAAAGATTTATGTTCTTAGAGAGATTAAAACCGGCGCCAAATCCAAAAGCAACATCAAAAGTTGTTTTCTTATAAAGATCTTCAGGCTTATTTCCTGAGCCACTAAATGAGACATCCTGATCATTAATAGTGAATTTCACTTTACTCAGGATATTGATCTGTGGACCAATGAAAGAACTGAAATATACCTTCTTCGTTGTGTTGCCTGTATAACGGAAAAGGATTGGTACTTTAATTACATTGGTGGTAATGCGGGCAGTATAATTGCCTGTAAACGGAATGCCCTGTGCAAGCGCAAAACTCGCGAAAAGACCGCTAAGTATCAGGCCGCTGTTGCCGTTGATCTGACTTGTCTCACCAACGTATCCCTGCCCTTGTTTAGAGGACAAAATGTTGATCTCAACTCCGGTATGGTTATTGAAAGAATAGCCTGCGCTTACTCCCAAAGCCATAGTAGTATAGTTTTTGTAATCCAGTTCAGTCCCTGCGGCCTGGTCATTGCTGTTGATGAGCGACGTTGTCTGGATATTTCCTTTCAATCCGAAATCAAATCCTTTCTGGGCGAAAACGGGAGTACATGCCATGGTTAAGGCGCAAATGGCAACTGCCTGACGGGTAACAGAAGCACGGGTAGATTTTACAAGGGCTTTTTTAGTAGTCGTTAATTTCATTATGGTTTGTTTAGTTTAAAAAGATGATGAAAATTAAATAACAGTTATATAATAAGGGCTAAAGATATACAATTTATTTAGCGAAATACTACCATAAGGGACGATGACGAAAATAGTATTGCACCAACTATATGGTTTTGAGTTATTTTTGTGAGGGATGAACAATCTGGTATACATTTTATGACAGGCTACCTTGCGCGCCGATTGCGATACAGCATTTTTGTGCTGCTGGGTGTGGTTACGTTCATTTTCTTCCTGTTCAATGTATTGCCGGCCGACCCTGCACGCCTGACTATGGGTCAGCGCAGCGATATGGCATCGGTGGCCAACGCCAGGAAAGCCCTCAACCTGGATAAGCCCATGCTTACCCGCTACCTTCTTTATTTAAATGACATCTCCCCTCTAAGTATAAATGGCAGAGATAGCGCAACCAGACAAGAGTATCCCTATTTCAGCCTTTTGCCGGTATCGCGAAGCAATGCACTGGCGCTCAAGTGGCCGCACCTGGGCCGGTCTTACCGCACCCGCAAGGAGGTGAGCGCCATTCTTGCCGATGCTTTGCCCGGAACGGCTCTACTGGCTGTTGTGGCCATGTCGTTTGCTACCCTGCTGGGTATATTGCTGGGCGTACTGGCCGCCCTGAAAAAAAACACATGGGTCGATACCTCTGCCATTGCGGCCAGTGTAGCCGGCATTTCCATGCCCTCCTTCTTTGCAGGGTTGCTTATCGCTTATCTATTCGGTTACCTGCTGCACAACTACACAGGACTAAATATGACAGGCAGTCTTTGGGAGTATGATCCGTTTACGGGGAGGCACCTGGCGCTCAAAAACCTGATCCTTCCGGCATTTGCACTAGGAATCAGGCCCCTGGCTATTATTACCCAGCTTACCCGCAGCGCCCTGCTGGATACACTTTCCCAGGATTATATCCGCACAGCCTACGCCAAGGGACTTTCCCGGACAAGAACCCTATTCAGGCATGCCCTGCCTAATGCGCTCAACCCGGTAATTACCGCAGTATCGGGCTGGCTGGCTGAGTTGCTGGCCGGATCGTTTTTTGTAGAGTATATTTTTGGATGGAAAGGTATAGGCAAGGTTACTGTAGATGCGCTGGACAAATTTGATTTTCCGCTGGTGATGGGTGCAGTTCTGCTTACCTCAGTTATTTTCATCATTATCAATCTGCTTACTGATCTATTGTATGCCTGGATAGATCCAAGAGTGCGGCTATACTGATGAATGATATACCTTCCCCCCGTTTAAATCAGAAGCGCACGAGCACACCAAGTCCATTGCCTGAAACCGTAAAATAATTCGACCCACTACGGGGTCGGTCTTTACGTCTGTTTTCCGCCAGTGAAACTGGCGGCTACAAACATTGGAGTCCTACGGACTTCCTTAAGTTAATGACATTGTAATAAAAACCGGAATTTATTGATCGGACATTACAATAAAACCAATTAAATTTGTAAGCACAATTAAGAAGTTTATGAATGCAAAAATACTGGATGCCGAAATAAACAAGTTTTTGCCTCTGTTGAGTCTGGATCAAAAGAAATCTCTTTTGGATGTAATGCGGTCTTTAATAAGCAGGGGTAAGAAAGAAACCAGGCATATAAGCATAGAACAATACAATATAGAGACTGAGGAAGCGCTTGGGCAGGTCGCAGCTGGTAACTACATTTCCCATGAAGAACTTGAAAAAGAGATGGAACAGTGGTGAGAAAACGAAAGATAATATGGCCGGATATTGCCAAAAAACAACTACGTGATATTTATAATTATATCAAAAAAGACTCCCCGAAAAATGCTGAACTATTTTAGTACCTTATCTTACAATAAAAATAATAACCGAACGGCGAGAGTAAGTGCTACACCCGTTGGTGTTGGGGTAGCGTTGCACTTAATGCCTTTTATAAAAGCAGCTCTTCAAAGTTCCGGGTATGGTAAATAAAATTATAATATGCAGCCTATTATTGCTTTCTATGAGATGCAATAACATGAATGACAAGACATCAATACATTCAGTATATATTTATTCAGGCGTATATTTTCAACTTGCCAAAGAATTGGCTAATGAAAACATAAGTGAAATAAATAATTTAGTTATTAGGGGTTAAATAAATTTAAATTATGCTGATAGCTTAAATGGAGTTTCACTTTTAAATTGGTGCATCTTTAACAGGAAGGAAAAATCTTTTTTACGACTATTGGAACTTGGAGCTGATCCGAATTCGCAGGACAAACAATTGAAATTTCCTCCTCCAATAATAAATGGATCACAAGAAGTTAGAAGTTATTTGATAAATGCTATGAAGCATGGAGGTAATCCAAACTTAAGGTGTTTAGAAGCGGAGGCTTGGCAGGATCGAACGTCTTTGCTTGGCTCTATATATTCGGGGGATATTTATAATGTGAAATTGTTAATTGATAGTGGTGCTGATGTTAATTTTTCACCTACTTATATTTTAAATCCATTATCAATGTCACTTGCCCAAAATAGAATTGAAATAGCTGAATTTTTGTTAATGAAAGGTGCAGATGTTTCAAAGGTGAAATCAGCTACAAACAACAGCGATAGTTTGGAAATATTATTTTTACTCAGGCAATTACCTTTTCCATTAGATTCTAAGGAACACAAAATAAAAATGGATGTAATCAAAATGCTTGGTCAAAAAGGAATAGATTATTGGAAATATCCAATTCCAGATATAATAAAGGAACAATTTGGCAAAGATTCTG
>CAIUZK010000274.1 GCA_903903635.1 uncultured Bacteroidota bacterium | reverse complement strand
TTTTTCTGGATGATAAAACTGAATTTGTATTCCCAAATGCCGCTTTTGATAGTTATCAGTTACTTAAAGACTCTACCTGTAAGTGGCATTTCTACAACTCAAAAAGAAACTATTTAATGCTAGCATATAGGGATGATGATATTCATTCTATAAAAAGTCAGTTACAAAAATTAAAAGAGATAAAATCCCATCAAAAACTCACTATACCAATTGAAAGAAATAATCTTTATTTGGCTGCAACACAGTACATAGATGACACAATTGTAAATAATGTTGTAGGTAAAAGCACTTTTGTTCAGGATGATATTATTCTATACCTCTACATTTTGCATGAGACCAATTATTTCGAAACATTCATGCTACCGGTAGAAGCATTTGGAATTGATAAAACGGAAAATAACATTGAGCTAATTGGATTTGTTTATGGAAAGTACTTTTTGTTCTATGATTATTTAGTGAATAGGCTAAATGAACTGGAACCGATATCCCCAGCTCTTGAAATAATGCATACTGAAAGCCAACCAAGTAAAGCTGCGACTGACACAAACAAGCTTAGGAGTAAGAAGCGAGAAACCAAAAAGAAAACCCTTTTTGAAATATGGAATAAAGACAATCACGTTGCATATAAAAAAGCGATAGAATTTTTGTTAGCAACTCATACGATTGAAGAAAAGTCCTATCCTTACATAACAGGGCAGGATGGCAAATATGAATGGCATAATCTAGTTTCCCAAAAATATCTGGCTGGATTCCTTTTCGTATGCATGGAAAGAGGCTTTATAGAGAACATTTTTTCTGCTCCAGAATTGCTTAGTATTTGTGTCAATACTTTCAATAAAGACACATTGGATAAGAATAACTTTACAAATATTCCAATTAACAGCTTAATAAACGACAAATACAAAAAACCGTTTTTGAATTTGTTCCCAAAGAAAAAATAGCCAACAACTAAACCCACCAATACCACCATTTCCCATCCCGGTGGAGTCGCCTTCATTGCTTTGCAGAAAAGTCGTCCTTTTACATTCTAAAACGACAAAGGACATGCAAATCAAATTAGTACCACCACACATTAATTCGAAGGAAGTTAATTGCCATTCAGACGACATCTTGGAGGCTGAATGCCATGATACAAATACTCCCTACTTCTTCAAGCAGATTGATAAGATTCAACCTATACCAGCGGATCTAATGGTTCGTCAGTTCCCATAATCACAGCAAGCTGCATAGTTAACAATCAACCAAGCATTCTTTCAAACAACTAAATCAATAGTGGTCAACCCACTTAGCAAAATGTTATTGCCTTAAAATAAAGAATATGAGAAAGCAAATAGAAATGAGCAACTGGCTATCGTCCAGAAGCTATAGTCTCAAAGACGAATATTATACACCGGCTATTTTGGTGCAGCCAATACTCCAGTATGTAAAACCGAATAGTAAAGTATGGTGTCCCTTTGATTTGGAATCAAGTGAATTTGTAATCCATTTAAAAGAAGCTGGTCATCAGGTGGAACACTCACATATCTGGGAAGGCAAGGACTTCTTTGATTATGAACCGGAGAAGTATGATTGCATTATTTCCAACCCGCCGTTCTCAATAAAGCTTGCGGTATTAGATCGGTTATACTGCTTAGATAAGCCTTTTGCAATGATACTTGGTTTACCCATTTTGAATTATCAGGAAGTAGGTGATTTCTTTTTAGATAAAACATTACAACTACTGATAGTTGATAAGAAGGTAAGCTTTGATGGCAACACCGCCAGCTTCAACAATTCTTATTTCTGTTACAAGATGCTACCACGGGATTTAATGTTCGCACACTTGGAACATAATAACTCTAAAAGGCACTTTATTCCTTCTCGAATGATTAATAATCTTTTCGCCGATACCAGTACAAATAAAGCAGCTTAATTAACCTTTTAAAAATCGCACAATGACCCAGACTAATCAAATAGTAGTTATGACCAGAGAAGAACTCATACTTCTGATAGAAGAAATCTTTACAAGGCTCCGAAATGCGGGGAATTCTGGGTATCCTAGCCCCTTGGAAGGAGCCAGCACTAAAGTTTTCACAAGAGAAGAAGTTGCCGCTCTCTTGAAATGTACCCCGAACACTGTAACCAAGTACATTAATCAAAAAAAGCTACATGCTTCGGTGTTCAATAGGCAATATCGTGTTAACGAAAAAGAGTTGATAAAGTTCATAAATCAAAAACAACCAAAATGCTAAAAATACATTTCCTACTCCGTCAACCTAAAAGGAAAGGCAGAAAAGCTATCTATGCCACGGTAAGGTATCAGTGCCAGACAGCTATACTATACCCGAATTTATGTGTTCACTCAAACGACTGGGTAAGCAAGCCAGGGATAAGCAAGCCAAAGGACATGCCGGAGAACTCCGACCTGAAAGATAATATCTATGATTATGAGAAATTGATACGGGACACTCATATTGAGTTACAGAAGCTGACACCCGGCGTAAAAGTGCCTGCAGAGCTATTGAAGAAGGCTGTCTATGCAAAGAAGTTGACTGCTGAAGTAAGTGTTGCCGTAAAGGTTGTAAAGGATAAGCCAGTATTGATTACAGACTTCTTTCAAACCATGATTGATGAAACTCGGAAAGGTAAAAGGGTGGGTAAAGATGGTAAGGCGATAACCGAAGGCAGTATCAAGGTATATGAGACTACAAAGAAGCATTTTGAAGATTTTCAGCAAAAAAGAAAATACTACTTGACAGGCATTAACCAGAAATTAATTGATGACTTTTCTGACTATCTGAACCTTGAGTTGAAAATGAGCCTGAACGGGAGCGGCAAAAATATGAAGGCGTTCAAAACGATGATGAACTATGCCAGACAAAAGAAAATGATAAGCGCAGATTTATTACAGGATAGCAAAGTTACGGTTACAAAAGAGTCTGTTGACAACATATATCTAACTGAGCAAGAAATTGATGAAATGATGCTCCTTAATGACTTTGAAAGTCCATTGTATGAAGTTGTCCGGGATCTATTTGTAATCGGTTGCAAAACAGGTTTGAGGTTTGGCAACTACTCCCAACTTGAAAAGGCATTTATTGACAATGATTTTATTCAAACCAACCAAGTAAAAGTATACGACAGGGTTATTATACCAATACATCCGATTGTGCAAAGCATTTTTGAGAAGTATCGTGACGGATTACCAAAATGCCCTCCTAATCAGGTCTTCAATCGGTACATTAAAGAGATAGCGAAAAAGATACCATCTCTTAATAAAGACTTTGAAAAAATTGTAACCCGTTCAAGAAAACCAGTGACATTCAAATGTAAGAAATTTCTTATGGTCCAGTCGCACTCGGCAAGGAGATCCTTCTGCACAAATGAATATCTGAACGGCACACCTACAATAACAATTAGAGCAATTTCCGGGCACAAAACAGAGGCTGCTTTTATGGAATATATCAAGGCTGATTCATTGCAACATGCTTTGTTAATGAAAGACTTGTGGGCAAAACGAATTAGTAAGGGCAAGGATGAAAAGGCAGCCTAACTTTTATCAACTAGCAATAAAAAAACCAGTCTTATTGACTGTTTTTTTTATTGCTCCTAGTACAGTAGTCAAACTATAAGTTGTTGAAAATGAACCTTAAAAACCGCCACCTAAACCGCCACCTCATTTGCATAAAATAATAAAACCCGCTCTGGGAGCGGGTTTTAGAGTGCTGCGGTGGGCCCACCAGGACTTGAACCTGGGACCACCTGATTATGAGTCAGGTGCTCTAACCAACTGAGCTATAGGCCCTATAGACTGGTTAAAGTCTAAATTGGAGTGC
>CAIUZK010000273.1 GCA_903903635.1 uncultured Bacteroidota bacterium | reverse complement strand
TCGTAAACATTATATACCGAGAACGTCCACGATCCCTGCCATTTGTGTGGCTTGCTGGGTTGGGGTGTGTAGGTTGCCGATACATCCAGCCTGTGGTAGGCAGGCACCCGGTAAGCATTTATCTTACTGAACTGCTCCACTATCTGGCCATCTATAAAGTAATAAGAAGTAGGCAGCGTAATAGCATTGCCCGAACCATAAATAAATACTGCAGAAGCATTCCATTTCTTATTGAAAGTATAAGTGCCCACCACCGAAATATCATGCCTTCGGTCATACTTGGCAGGGAAGGTTTCTCCATTATTCAACTTAGCGAACGTTTGGTTGGTCCAGGTCAGGGCTGTATTCCAGAACTAAACACTTTTAGTGCTTATGCCTATTCTGTAGTGACAAATCCTTTTACCTTAACCACAATGTTTCTTACCTATCCTTATGCCTTAACTAGATTTATCTCGTTAATGGCATACATCAACAACACATTAATGTCCGTAAATGATGCCTTAAACGTAGGATGCCAGCATCCTGTAGCAACAAAAAAAGGCTCCGACTTTTCGGGTGATATTCTATCATACAGATTGCTTTTCAATTTATGAATATTACCAACGCCGGTAATTATTGCCATGTGATTTGCTTCATTACTGATTGAAAAATTGATTATCCGCCCTGAGAGCTGCATTCCATCTAGCATTATGGAAAGGTATTTATCAGTTGAACAATCTAGGATAAAATCAAACTTCTGCAATTTGCTTTTCAACTCACGATAGCCTTTATTGTCTTTGTCAATAGCGTGAATACCAAATGAAATATTCAAATCAAGATATGGGGAGATAGCTAGTCCAGCATTATATAATTCTGTAAGTTTGGGCTTTCCAGCCTGTGAAAACGAAAATTGACCTCGACAAATATTTCCCGGCTCAATGTCATCGTACTCACTTATTTCAATATTCCGACACCCTCCCCTGACCAAAGAATGAAAAAGTGTACTCCCAACAGCTCCGGTTCCAATAATAAGTACTTTCTTGTCTGTTATTGAGTTTGACAATCTACCTCGGCCAAATATCCTATTGTAACTTGCATTAGATGATTTACACCAGTCAACTTTATTTCCCAAGTCTTCGGGCACATATACACCTTGCTTTATTTTTAAAGGCGCGAAGGGAAAATTGTCAAAATGAATCAATATAGTATCCCAATGAATTTCTGATTTTATTTCGCCCATAATTTCATATCCAATGGTGAACAGAAAACTATTTGAATACGCGGACAGCTTAGTTAGGGATAAGTATTCTTTATACAGGAACCGTGATTGTTCGGCAGTCATTAAATTCAATAAATCTTTCCAATCTTCTATTCTCTGTCTTCGTGATACAACTGGCGGGTTTACCAATTTTATCCATAGGCCAGTATATTTTTTGTCAAACCTTTTGTAAAATGTTTCCGACCATCTGCATTTCCGTCCTCCAATGTCGAGGGCTACCCAAGTTTCTAAATTATGATCTCCAACTTTAAATGAGTTTAGGCTGCTATAGCTAAATTTACCTTGCTGATGTTTTATCAATTCCTTTACTGAATCTTCTTCAAAAATTACTTGGATGTTACGCTGGCGTGGAAAGAAGTAATAATCAAAATGCTTGTCTTCTTCTTCGTTAATAAAATACTTTTTGACCCATCCATCAAGTTTATCTAGCTCTAATTCTAAACGGTCTTTAATAGATATAGCAGGAGCAGCGTTTAAGCAAATTGTTCCGTAATGCATCATATGCGGGTAGCCTTTATGACTCGTGCAGATAAATTCAATTTTTCCTAAGGGAAAATCAGGAGAAACAGCTATATTAAATTGGAGTAGTCCTTTGACTGTATTAATCTCAATTTTTCCGATAGCAATCTCGTTATCCGGGTGAGCACTTATCTCAAGTGTAACACTGATACCATCTCTCGACTTTAAAACGTCATTTATAAAAGCAATACCTGCACTATCCAAAATCTTCATTATTTAATTTATCAGGCTTTGCAGCAGCTGATACAATGTAAGCACTGCGTTTAGCATCATCGCATGGGTACTCAGTATTAGCAGGAAAATAAGTCTCAATTGCGTTGTCATTCCGATCAATACTCTCAAGCAACCACTTCATGGTATCAGATATTGAATCTTTTTGAAAGTCGTCTAGAGAATCACTAACAATGTTGTTACTGTTACCTGGGTCTAAAAGCCGGACTGTCTTAATATTATGGAGAACCGGAAGCGCAACTAAGTAAAACTGAGATAAAAATTCTAAAATATTGCGAACACCCAAAAAGCAGGGGTGAAATATTTGAAAAGATTGGCTTCGCAAACCACACTGTAAATTACAGGAAGTACATTAGCCCATTGGTGGAGAAGCAACTAATAGCCTTGACTATGCCGGATAAACCAACGAGCCCTAAACAACGGTATTACACCACAGAAAAGGGTAAAAAGTATCTTAAAACAACTTAGTCATTTTTTTGTGACTAAGCTGTGTCTAAGCTGCATTACAAGCAAGTGGAAACCGCTACTGTAAAGGGATTGACTTAATTTCAGCTTAGTCATTTTTTTATGACTAAGCTGTGTCCAAGCTAATAGGGTGGGAGCAGTTAGTTTCCGAACTTAATACGAGAATAAAGCATTAACCCAATAATCAAGAAAACTACAAGAAGAATAACAATCATTCGTCCGGTCACCCTGACGGCATGAAACAGGTGTTCTATCGTATTTGTGAAATACGAATGAACGACCAGCAAGAGAAGAATTAATAATATTATAGTCGACATGGAACGCTTCTATCTATTTCTTTCCCTGAAAAAACCTCTGAACATAATGTAAACTCCGAAAAGCATGAGTGCAAGTGTTAAAACCCCTTGAAATACTGCATTTGTTTGTTGAGTATTACCTCCCCCATAATACCGCGCAAATAAAGCTAATGCTGCTAATGCCGCCGTAATTTTAAAAACTTTCTTTCCACCTGCTAAAATTAGCAATGCACAAACGATGATAAAAATGATCCAGCCGGAAGTAAGCAAACCAGCTAATCCGATTTTCAAGGTGGCGATTGTAATAGATACAATAGAACAGAACCGGAGAAAATTATTCATGGCTTTTTATTTCATTTTAAAGAGTTGCTAGAAAAGAATCCTCTAAAAGTAGATTTGCATCATCAATGTAAAGTGGCTGTTCAAACATTTATTTCGCTGAATAATAGCTTTGACAAACTTTCAATATCATTTTGTTTCAATGGATTATCACTTTTTGCGTATTCAATAAACTGTTCTTTCCATTCATAGCTTGGTATTTCAGACTGGATAATACGCGGATAGTGACCCCCTAATTCCGCGCGAAGGTGACCCCACCATTCCGCGGCAAAGTGACCCTCCTTTTCCACGGTAAAGTGACCCCTCTAAAATAGTTGAGTGCTCAGTTGTTTTACGAACCATTAGT
>CAIUZK010000272.1 GCA_903903635.1 uncultured Bacteroidota bacterium | reverse complement strand
TGCATTGTTTTTGTAATTTTGTAGGAATTATTTTGAAAGTCTCACAGAGGAACGTTGACGAAATAAGTTCCACCATACTACTGGTCGAAGTCCGCTTCGTCCCAATATATGGAAGCGTCCCGCTTCCGAAAACCACTGGTCGCAAGCATCCTTTTTCGTCCCCCTCGTTCGCGTTTGTAATGCGAATGCTCCCACTGGTCGAACTCCGCTTCGTCCCAATATATGGAAGCGTCCCGCTTCCGAAAACCACTGGTTGCAAGCATCCTTTTTCGTCCCCTCGTTCGCGTTTGTAACGGGAATGCCCCGGTAGTGCGTTTGTAACGCACGAAATACTGAAATTACCAGGCAGTTACCCCATAAGCCAAGCATAACAATTCCTGCTCATATTAATTGCAAAAGCTGAAAATTTGACCCAAAAGTACTCCCCTTCGGGGCCGGGGGTCTCTCCTAACATATACTCAACTAAATACCAACCATTTAGCCCAGAAAAAAAATCTATGATAGATCGTATACGGTCTGTCATAGTACGAAATCCGTACTGTCATAGATTTTCAATTTCTCCATCCCATAATCCCGTCGGAACTTTATGCGCGAAAAACAAACCGTCCTTTTCATAAATCCGGTAATCATTCTGAAAATTCTTTAATCCTATAATTCTGATCATGAAAAACAACAATGACTTAAAAGAACTCGCCGAAACGCTCTTTATCAAAACGAATTTGACAAAGACCGAGATTGCACAATTGCTCGGCATCAGCCGCCGCACCGTCCATTACTGGGCTGCCGATAACGCCTGGGATCGCCTCAAAAGCTGCACCGACAACATGCCATCCATCGGCACCGAAAACGCATGGCTCCTCCTCACCAACTACCAGGAAAAGCTATTGGCACCCGAAAGGGCATTTAATCAGCTAACCAACGATGAGGTCAACAACGTCTGCAAACTCGGCTCCCTTGTTCGCAAACTCACCAAAGGCAATGCCCTCAACGAAACCATAGAATTGCGCAACCGCTTCATGGAGTTCGTAAATCAAAAGAACCCCGATAAAGCCCTCGAAGTCCAGTCCATGCTCGACGACTTTATCCGACACCAGGCAAAAGTGAGCAGCCGCACCATCCTGCTCGGTAAGCTCGTTGAGCACGGCTGCATACCAAAAAAAGAAGAGAACATAAAAGAAACTCAGCTCGACATACAAGACGTTGTGCATTGGTCCGAAAACCCTCCCCAGGCCGATCCAGACCCATATACCCCCGATGAAATAAAGGCCGCGCCGGCAACACCACAACCCCCAACAACCTATTCAAATCCAACCCCCGAACTATCCTATCCCGACAAATTGGCCATCATCCGCACCGAGCACGAAGCCTTCATGCAATCCCTCAACAAAAAAGAAGCTCAGGAAAAAAGACGAGACGATAATAAACAATTGAATCAACTTTCCCTACCCCAGCCACAGGTTCCCAATAACGACGAAAATACCCACACCACCACCACCACAAATAAACCCACCCAGCCCCAAAAAATATCAAGTCACTCAAAACTAAACAACCTCTACAACCGCAACCTTTCCAAAAACCATTAATAAGGCAAAGCAAACAACATACTAATTCTGCAAATTCAAAAATCTTGTAAATTCTGATTCAGACGAAATTGCACACTCCACCCCAAAATGCGCAATTATTCGCATCTAATCGCTTGATTGTCAATAAAATTTTGCGCAACAAAATATTTTTGCGCAGTGTGCAATTCACTAAAACAGTAAACAAAAACCAGGATTACTTATCAACCTATCCCTCGCCCGCCGAAGCCATAGCGAAGGAAGGAACCTATCAACTTTTCAACTATTCAACTTTTCAACTATTCAACTTTTCAACTTTTCAACCTATCAACCTGGCAGAAGTAAGTTATGAAGTTGAATATTCATCCTCCTTTGAAGCCCCGGAACAAGGTCCCGTTTTTTCAACGGGAGGGGACGGAGGCACTGTGCAATTCTATAATCGGGAAAGGAAAAATAATTATCTACTTCATCTTATAAATAGGCACCATGCTACATGGCTCTCCATACATCAGAGATTTTACATACGGGCGGAGGTGATGGGTAATAGCCACATAGGCTGCTTCGGGAATAGCTACGTCACCGCAACCCTTTATTACCACTCGCTTGTCTTTATATTCTTCAGGATCAATTTCATTTATGCGTTTCTGTATCAGGTGTTTTACCATTTCATCTTTGCTGCCAAAATACACCGAAGCAGCTACAGGCTCAAGGTTGCTGGCTGCAAGCATATACGCCCAAACCGGCACAATGGCATCGGCGCTGCAAAGTATAGCTACATGTTTATTCCTGTACTGTTCCCAATCAGTGGTTAGAAGGGCTGCGCGGTAATCCTTTTCACGCAAAATCATTTCCCTGAATAGATATGGTTTCAGATCAAATTCCACAACGTTGTCTCCCGGAATGAAAGGAACGAGGTCCAGCGTAATGATGCCGCTTTCAGCAACTCTGTTTACAATTGTTTCCATATAGGCAGCATTTATTAAACACTATGCAGCAAATTTAACCATTGTAAACCAAAATGCGCAAAACGATGTAACCAAAGGCGGTTTCTGGTTATGATAGAATAATCAATAACTATCATAGCCTGATCAGACCAGGTAAAAAAGAGGAACAACCCGACTGAACGTCTAGTTGGTATCGTATGTAAGCTTGTAAATTATGGATGTGCTGTTACCCTTGATATCCTTGATCAGTACCTGTGTCTGGGTAATTTTACTCTGGGCATCAATATTGTAAGTTACAAAGGTAGTATCGTAAGTACTGGTCATCTGTTTAACCAGGTGCGACTCATGGTAAATATTCACGCCATAGGTGGTAAATGATTGCAACTGCATATAATCACCTACCCTGTCGTCAAAAAAGTCGTATATCTGAAAAAACTTGGTAGTATATAGTCCGGCAGGGAAATAACCGGTACGCACAAAAATGCCGTTGGCATCATAGGCATCTACAGTAGCGCCATTGCTGTGGTACCCTGTAAGGATGTCAGTCTGGTCTACACCGTCAACCCCTACACTGTTATGGGTAGTTGTGCTGATATAGGGGTCAAAAGTATTCCAAACCACTGTTAACGGGTAAGAAAGTATGCTATCGCGCTGTGGGAATGCCGGGGTAATGTCAGGCCTTATACCTATGTTAGGGAAGGTTGCTGTAAGCGATCCGTTAAACGCCTGATGCAGAAAATCCTTATTGTCTGATGTAAAAAATGAAGTGCCTGATACTGTTGTACCGCTGTCAAGATAAGTATCGGTCTGAGATGCAAGCAACGAACCTGCATAAGTGTAAGTATGGCGCTCTTTAAGGAAATTACCAAAGATTATCTGCCCATATGCATTCTGAATAAAAGTATCCTGCTCAACAATGTTTGCAGCTTTAAGGTTGTAAATTGTCTTTATGATCGAGTCGGCAGAATAATCAAAAGTAATTCTCAGATCAAGCAATCCCAGCTTCTTCATATTCGAATCATTGGTGGCATAAAGTATCTGAGAAAGCCTGTTGTTTCCATCATAGCCAAATGAATAAGTTTCAGTTACAGCAGGGATATACATTATGGGAGCAACCATTGTTTTGGTAATGATTTTGGTATAACCCAGCAATTTGAAATTAGAAGGAGTAGGGTTTGTTGCATGCCAGACTTTCTTGCAGGAAGGAGCGAATAATAACCCTCCCAGTAAAAGAGTAGTGACAGCCAGAGAAAATGAAAATAGTTTTTTCATAACAGTATTTTAAATATCAGAACTTCAAAAATAGTAAATACATTTCATAATCCAATAGCATGGCGCATGCTAATTACCTAATTTATCTCTTTCGCAAAAGCAATAAGTAATTTTGCCACTCCATCTATATTATTTGCCGTCAATTCCTTAGGCTTGTCGTAAATGTCGTGGTAATATCCTTTTCCGCCATTGCCATAAATGAAAAATGCAGGTATTCCGGCTCTTGAAAAATAGTAATGATCGCTATTTGCGGCCTGTGGTTTAGCCCAAATCGTAGGCACATATTTTTCCCGGTCATTTATTTGCTTCAGAATTCCAAATTCAGTCGGGTGATCCATGGCATTCACAACCGTCAGTCCGGTAGTAGCATCGCCCATCATATTCATATTCACAAGGAATTTAATGTTCTTCAGAGGCACCATCGGATTTTTTACAAAAAACTGAGATCCCATTAATGAAGCCTCCTCACCTGCAAAAGCAATAAACAACATAGTGTAATGAGGCGGATGCTTCGCATAAAATGAGGCCAGAAAAAGCATCATGGCAATACCACTTGCATCATCATTTGCCCCGGTAAAAACTGTTGTATCCCCCATTGTACCCAGGTGGTCGTAATGAGCAGTAAATGCTATAAAAGAATCTTTTACAACCCCTGGTACACAGGCAACAATGTTATTTCCCTTTACATGAGGAAGAAAAACAGAAGTCACGTTTACATCTACCCATTTCAAGACCTTGGGTATGGAACCCGGTCTCACATAAAACACTGTCGCGGCTATTGTGTCGCGACTCTGAGACCACTGAAGCCGGCCCTCCTGGGGAATGATAAAACATCCTCTGGGCAATAATGTAAGGAATACATTCCTCTTTACATTAAGAATCTTACTGCAAAAAAGGTCAGTATTGTCAAAAACATAGGCATGATTGGTATCCAGTTGCGATAAGGTAATCTTCCACGCTGCCCTGTCGACAATATCATTCAGATTAATCCTCTTCACTCTCAGACCATTTCCTTTGAATGATTGACTGGATGGCTCAATAATATAGTCTGCACATGGCCTTAATGAATCTCCGTTTATCCGTATCATCATTTTTCCCGGGAAAGTATTTACAGGAAATCCGAAAGCCTGGGCTGCCTGACCATTTGATGTTGCAGGCTTCAACTTAAGTTCTTTGAACTTTTTCATTATGTAAATGCCCGCCGAATCGATGCCGCCTTTTACATAGCCTCTGCCGTGCATGTGCTGCGTGGTGAGCGCCTGCATCTGCTTTTTGATCCAGATTTTATCAGCCTCCGACTGTGCAATACTGGCTTTGATTTTTTCTTTCAGATCCTTGCTGATTTTAGCCTTATCCAACGAATCAAGATTGTACACATGGGTAACTGTATCAACAAAGTTGTTTGTGTTGGTTTGATTCATTAGTTCATCATGCCTGCTTGTATCATCCTGGGCTGTAACGCTGAAGGAAATTAATATCAAAGCAAGAACAAGATATCCTGAATATTTAAACATAGCCCGAGATAATTTGAAAATTTGAAGACAAATATAGCGCACTGGATTCTCTAAAATAATTATTTTACCGTAATAAATTATTTTTTGAAGGTAAATTCAACTGGCAGTTATTCCATCGGCTGGCATCAGTCGTAACATGCGCTGAAAAATCAACCTGGAAAGAGATGATGCTTATTAATCAATCGTAGCTATGCATTTAAGCTCAATGGCTATTGCTGTTGGCAGGCTTTCAATGCCTACTGTTGTGCGGCAGGGCTGGTTGTCCTTAAAATACTCAGCATACACCTTGTTGTAAATCTGGAAATCACGCTTCATATTCACCAGAAATACGGTTACGTCTACCAGCCTATCCCAGCTACTTCCACTTTCTTCCAGTATGGTACGCACATTGTCAAAAACACTACGGCATTGTTCAGCAAAGTCAAACTCGGTATAGTTGCCATGTTTGTCCGTTTTCAGGCCTGGTATCTCATCAGTTCCGGCTTTGCGTGGTCCTACACCCGAAAGAAATAACAGGTTTCCGACCCGCTTTGCATGCGGGTATAACCCTACCGGTTTTGGTGCTTTATCTGTAGAAAATTGTTGCGACATATTTCAAAGGTAAAAATCAAAAGGTAAAAAGTAAACTCTATACTTAAGTTCCGGCTTCGCTACACTACTTCATATATACATATGCGCCCAATTGCACCAGGATGCCGATAATATAGCCCAGCCATACATCTCCCTTCTGGTGAGCGCCAAGTATCAACCTGGAAGTGCCCACAATTCCTGCTAATAAAATGGCTACTACCAAGGGTAGCAGCATATTTACCGGACCTGTGATCATAAGAACAAGAATAATACCTATCATGCCTCCGCACGCTGATGTATGCATGCTTATTTTGGTGAAAATATTGATAATAAACAAGACAATAATGCCCCAGAAATTACCCAATAACAACACCTTCAATGTGAGCGGCACAGGATAACCCGCCATACTGTTAAATACATGGCTCACCCAAAAATAGAATATCATGGTGGCCATAAGGGGTATGGTGCGCTCCCTGGCTGTTGGCATTTTATAGCTGCTGATAAAGTCAAGTTGCTTCATCAGAAAAATACTGAACAGCGGGAAAAATACAGCAGTAAGCCCTATGCTCATAAACCACATTACCAGTTGCTTCTGGGAAAGACCAACATAACCCGCCGGTGCCAGTTTAGAAAGTACCAGTGCCATAACCAGCGGGAAAAACACCGGATGGAAAATTACCGACACAATGTTGGCCATCAGCCTCATGCCACCAGATGGTTCACCTTGTGGCGTAACCTTAGTGTTTAATTGTTGTACTTCGCTCACTTTGATTTTCCAGATTTTTAATTTGCACTTAATCTAAAACCGGCGAAAGCCACCTGCTTATTTCCTCAATACTCATTTCCTTGCGCTTTGCATAATCATGAAGCTGGTCTTGTTCAATATGCCCTATGCCGAAATAATGACTCTCCGGATGGCTGAAGTACCAGCCACAAACTGAAGCCCCCGGATACATAGCCAGCGATTCCGTAAGCTGAATACCTGCAGTTTCTGTAGCATTGAGCAGATCAAACAATTTGTACTTCTCTGTATGATCAGGGCAGGCAGGATAACCTGGCGCAGGCCGTATGCCCTGGTAATTTTCCTTTACCAGTTCAGCTATTGCAATATTCTCATCCTTTGCATATCCCCAGAATTCTTTCCTCACCCGTTTATGTAATACTTCTGCAAATGCCTCAGCCAAACGGTCGGCTATTGCCTGCAGCATGATCTTGTTATAATCATCATGGTCGTCCATGAAACGCTTAATGTGCGACTCTATACCATGTATACTAACCGCAAATGCCCCCATATAGTCAGAGATCTCATTGTCTCCTCCAAAAGTATAGGGCTTAATAAAATCAGCCAGTGAAAAACACGGCTGTCCCGCAGTCTTTTTCACCTGTTGCCTCAGCGATTCAAGGTGCGCCAATTCCTTACCTTTTTCATCCAGCAATACTATAGTATCCGGCGCAATCTTCTTTGCTTCCCACAAGCCAATCACCCCTCTGGCGGTCAGCCATTTTTCATCAACAATCTTGTCCAGCATGGCATTGGCGTCATTATACAACTTGGTTGCCTCTGCTCCCACATTGGAGTCCTTTAGTATTTCAGGAAATTTCCCTTTCATTTCCCATGCTATGAAGAACGGCCCCCAGTCTATATACTGCCTGATTTCAGCCAGGTCATATCCATCAAATACTTTTGTGCCCAATAGCGCAGGAGTAGGAGGAATATATGTAGCCCAATCTATTTTGGCTGCGCTGGACTGAGCCTGCTCAAACGGTATATATTGCTTCACCGATCTCTTATTGGCAAAATCATCCCTGAGTTTATCATACTCTGAATTTATATTTCTCAGAAACTGCTCCTTGGTCTCTTTATTCAGCAGATTTCCTGCCACCGTTACACTACGGCTTGCATCAAGCACATGCACAACTCCATGGTCATATTGCTGGGCGATCTTAACAGCGGTATGCATCCGGCTGGTTGTCGCACCACCTATAAGCAACGGCTGCTTCATACCCCTGCGCTTCATTTCTTTGGCTACGTGCACCATTTCATCCAGCGATGGCGTAATCAGTCCGCTCAGACCTATTATGTCTACATTCTCTTTTATAGCTGTTTCCAGTATCTTGTCTGCATGCACCATTACACCCATATCTATCACATCATAGCCATTGCATCCAAGTACTACACCTACAATATTCTTTCCAATATCATGCACATCGCCTTTCACCGTAGCCATCAATATTTTGGCAGCGCCTGCACTCTCCTCATTTATTGTTCCCGCGGCAATATGCGCCAGCCTGCGTGCTTCTTTTTCAGCCTCAATAAACGGAAACAGGTAGGCAACGCTTTTCTTCATTACCCTCGCGCTCTTTACTACCTGCGGCAAAAACATTTTACCACTGCCGAACAAATCGCCCACTACATTCATTCCATCCATTAATGGCCCCTCAATCACATCAAGTGGTTTAGGATATTTCAGCCTGGCCACTTCTGTATCAGCATCAATATAATCGGTGATACCATTTACCAATGCATGTTTCAGGCGTTCTTCTACCACATTGCTGCGCCATGCATCATCCACCTTTACTTCCTTATCCTTGGCTTTCACAGTATCGGCAAATGTTACCAGGTGTTCAGTTGCATCAGGATTACGGTTAAGAACCACATCTTCGCATAGCTCCTTCAGCTTAGGTTCTATTTCATCATACACTACCAGCGCACCGGCGTTTACAATACCCATATCCATACCTGCTTTTATGGCATGATACAGGAATACACTATGCATGGCCTCACGCACCACATCATTGCCCCGGAATGAAAACGAAATATTGCTCACACCACCGCTCACCCTGGTCAGCGGCATTCTTTGCTTGATGATCCGGGTAGCCGCTATAAAGTCTGCACCATAATTATTATGCTCCTCTATTCCTGTGGCTATTGCAAAAATATTGGGGTCAAAAATGATATCCTGTGGCGGAAAGCCTAGCCGCTCCGTGAGTATCTTATAGGCCCGCTCGCTGATGTTTACTTTCTTATCCAGCGTATCTGCCTGTCCGTTTTCATCAAATGCCATTACGATTACAGATGCGCCATAACTTCTGCATATTTCCGCCTGCTCAATAAATTTCTCCTCTCCTTCTTTCATAGAGATGGAATTTACAATACACTTGCCCTGTATACACTTCAGACCCGCCTCTATTATCGGAAACTTCGATGAATCCAGCATGATGGGGATCCGGGCAATATCAGGCTCGGCTTGCAACAGGTTCACAAATGTGGTCATTGCCAGTACACCTTCCAGCAGGGCATCATCCATATTGATGTCCAGTATCTGGGCGCCGCTTTCCACCTGCTGGCGGGCTACGCTAAGCGCTTCCTCATATTTATTCTCCCTGATCAGCCGTGCAAATTTCTTTGACCCGGTAACGTTGGTACGTTCACCCACATTCACGAAGTTGGTTTCAGGCCTCACAATCAACGGCTCAAGGCCACTCAATCTTAAAAATGGTCTAATTTCAGACATGGACAATATTATAAAATGTGTGCAAAGGTAAGAAGAAAATAACCTACTCACATCCGGTTCTGCATAGGCAACTACTATACACCTATCATTAACGCATGATTAATTAAAATAAAACCAATATAAATTAGTAATTGCTGCTAAATAAAAGTTATACCAACTAACTTCCTCATAATTTGCTAAGTGACGATGATTAAATAAGTTCCTAATTACAAATTATTTAACTAAAATAGGCATTATATTTGTCAGCATACAATAAACAGAATTTATGAGCATTTTGAAAAAAGTATTTTTAGGCCTTGCTTTGGTTACTTTTACGGCGACTCAGTCAGAAGCGCAGTTTAGCGATATTGTCAAGAAAGCAGAAAGTAAGATTAAACCAAAAAACACCAAATCGAAAGGCTCAGGTACTTTAAGCGAATCCGATATTTCCAGCGGACTGAGAGAAGCGCTGAAGGTGGGCGCCCAAAACGCAACTGGCAAAGTCTCAGCTCCAAATGGCTTTTTTGGCAATACACTCATAAAAGTGCTCATGCCACCCGAGGCCCAAAAAGTGGAAAACACTTTGCGTGAAATAGGTATGGGAAGTAAAGTTGATCAGGCGATTCTGGCCATGAACAGGGCGGCCGAAGATGCATCCGGCAAGGCGCTGCCTATTTTTATTAATGCCATTAAGTCCATGTCTATTCAAGACGCGTTGTCTATACTTAAAGGCAATAATGATGCAGCCACCCAATACCTGAAAGCTAAAACCACCGCCGAACTTACAACTGCATTCCGCCCTATTATTCAGGCTTCTCTCGATAAGGTAGATGCCACTAAGTACTGGGCTGTCGTTTTCAATACCTACAACAAGCTGCCTACAACTTACAATAAAGTTAACCCCGATCTTGCCGCCTATGTCACCGAAAGAGCGCTTAGTGGTGTTTTTCTTTATATTGCCGAAGAGGAAGGAAAAATAAGAAAAGACCCCGCTGCTCAGGTCACCGATATTCTCAAAAAGGTATTCGGAACACATTAATAGCCCACCCTTAATAGTCTGTTTGATACCCATCAGGACCTCAGGGTTAAATTTTAATTAATAAATAGAGCAGAAATACTGCCAAAACCTGAAATTAATCCGCTGTAACAGCAGGTTCTGTTGTTAAGTGTTTGGAGTATATAAATAATTAGCTTTATCTTGCAGGAGGCTATAAGCTGATTTCTGATAAATTGTTAATCGTTATGTTGCAGGAACAAAATTTTGACCTTTTCGGGTGGTGGAATGAGCAGTCTTTTTCGGGCAAAGAATTATTTAACCTGGTTGAAAATGGCGACCTGGTTTTGCTGGCAAACAGCAATATCAAAGAACGCGTTATTGCTACCATATCGCCGGAGAATGCCGCGGTTGTGCTAAAAAATCTCAGCGAAAAATTTACAGCGGTTGAGGCAAAATTACATGAACTGGAACTGGAATGGCAGGCTACGGATGATAAGCTGAAACTTAACGAAAAAGTATCTGGCTTTAAGGAATATCTGGAGCATGTGAGCGCATTGGGCGACTTTAAAATACTTGCCGCACTGGTACACGATTGGGAACATACCTTGTATGTGCTTACTGAAGAAAATCATGCCGCCAAACTTAAACTGACAGAGCTGGCAGAAGAACTGGCCAACAGTGATCAATGGAAAGAAACAAGCCAGGCATTCAGAGATATTGCCGATAAGTGGAAACAAAGTGGCCACCTGGATAAGCAGAGGAATGACAAACTTTACAACCGTATTGAAGCTGCACGCAAGGCTTTCCAGGAGCGCAAACGCCTGCACCATGAAGAAGAAGAAAAAGACCTGCTTGTAAACCTGGATCTGAAGATAGACCTTGTAGAGCAGGCCGAATCAATTGCCAGATCTGAAGACTGGAAAAAAACAACCGAAGCCTTTCAAAGGCTTACCGAAGAATGGAAAACTATAGGCCATACACTCAACAAGAAAAATGAAGAGTTATGGCAAAGGTTTCAGGCTGCAAAAACAGCATTTTTCGAAAAGAAACGCGAGCATTCTAATAAGATACAGAAGGAGCATGAGGCTAATTATGCGGCCAAACTTGCTCTGGTAGAAAGAGCTGAAGCCATTAAAGAAAGCAGGGACTGGAATGCAACATCACAGGCCTATGCCGCCCTTATGGAGGAATGGAAGAAGACCGGAAGAGTGCCGCAGGAAAAAGGAGATGAACTTTGGAAAAGATTTAATGAAGCCCAGGAGGTATTCTTCGATGCCAAGAAACAGCATTATGATGCGCAGAGATCTGTGCTGGAAAATAACTACCTGCTTAAAAAAGAAATATTCGACAGGGCCGAAGAACTGAAATACTCTAACCAGTGGAGCGATGCCACTATTGAGATGATGGAACTGCTGGAAGAATGGAAAAAAATTGGCCCCATACCAAGATCCTACGGCGATAAAATGTGGGAAGACTTTAATGCCGCACGCAAATTTTTCTTTGCACGCAAAGATGCCAACAGGGAACAACGCAAGCAATATGCCGAATCGCAGAAAGCTGCCCGAGCCCAGCATGCCCGCGATATTATTCACAATCTGAAAGCCGATCTCAAAGAGGAAGAAGAAAAACTCATTGATTTTAATAACGCAATCGAAAATATTACTCCCGGCAAAAAAGCAGACGAACTGCGCCGCCATCTTGAAAAACTGGTTGCCGAAAGCACTCAGAAAATAAAAAAACTGAAAGAGAAAAACGAACAGGCTGAAAAAGACATGAACGCAATTCCTGCCGACAACAGTGAGCAGGCAGATAATTAATCATCGTTCCTTGGTTCTGGTAATTTATTAGCAAAGGTTTGTTTCGTATTCCACACTGGCCCTTTCAGGTATAGAATGGCTGCTATATGTGAATCCGGACAGGATTGCTGACCCAGGTTTAAGTTACTTTTATCATAACACATAGTAACTGATAAGCAAATACTCGCTTACTTTGCTGCATATAACATCATATGGTATCCTCTGTAAAGGTTAAAGTATTATTACCGTTAATTATTCTGGCTGCATCCTGCGGCAATTCAAAACACCTCGGAAAATCACAGGCTGCTATGCCCGGCACATGGCAGCGGCAGCCAATAATTATTGATGGCGATAGCAAAGACTGGCCCTCACCCTACCCCAACTACGATGCCAAAGCCAAGGTCGCATATGCTACATCCAATGACAGGGAAAACCTGTACATCACTATGGAAACAGGCGATGAAATGACCCAGATGAAAATCCTTAAGCAAGGCATGACCGTATCCATTGATACAGGTGGGCATAAAAACCCTGAATTCAATATTAATTACCCCCTGCTTAACGAAAATGATGACATTGATCTTACCCAAAAGGATTTCGGTAAGAAAAAGAGCGCTATACCCGGATATGAAGATAAACAACTGGATAAGAAATTAGGTAAAACCGCATTGGAAGCCAATCAGTTCACTGTTGATGGCTTTAGCGGTTGCACCGGTGGCTATATGGTGAAGCAAACCACACCCTGCGGTATCTCTGTGCGTTTGAGCATAGATGAGTATAAGGAACTGGTTTGGGAGGCCGTGATACCCTTTAAAACCATTTATGGCAAACAGAGTATAACTGCTGCACAGGTCGGCAAACCAATAAGTGTTTGTTTCGCTGTTAAGGGATTCAAAAAAACAGATTCAAAAACCGGCGCCGGCGATAACAATAATACTGGTATGAACAATGGAATGGCCGGTGCCGGTACCAATAGCTCTATGAGAGGCGGCTCACCCGGTGGTGGGCGCAGCAAAGGTGGCGCACGCTCTGGCGTCCAGGAAAATCCTTTGCAGCACCTTTACGAAAATACCAAAACCTGGAAATTCTTTAGTCTTGCCTGGGATCAGCAATAACATCGCATACCAATAATAAATATACCCAACCTTTTATCAGGTTCAACGGTCTATATTATCGGTAAACTGTACTTACGGTAGCCAACCATATACTCTATGCACGTTATTACCGGTGGCTGGCCCCTATAAATAAATTGCCCATTTTTTTGCACCTTATTACTCATTACCGGTATTTTTTTCAAAAAAAGGATGGATTAACAGCCATCCTTTTTTACTTCATCCTAATGATATAGTTTATTTTTTTATGCATATCTCTGTCGCAATTCCCGGCTTTTCAGTATCGCGCTATTCCTCTTTCATTTTTATCACCATGCCTTCATTATTCATTTGTAGCAGCTACAGGTGCGCAACAGTTCTTCCGCTCCCATTTCATATGCATATCCCTGTTTCTGCATCCATATGCCATGGCATGATGCCTGCCTTTAAACCCACCGAACAACAGCCTTGCCAGTACCAGCAAACCTGCGGCCTGCCAGAAAGTAATCATTCCAGCATGTAATACTATCGGCAGGATACTGTTCCATAACAGCATGACAACACCAGTGAATGCAGCCATACCTGCCACACAAAATATTACCATCATCGGTATTTTTCTTTTCCAATTCTTTTTCATGATTTTTTTTTCACAAAGCTACCTGCCATACATGCCGCTATGTAGCGCTATTCGGCAATGACTGATAAATAGTAGGTGAACATCGGAAAAATCAGGACTGGCAACTAGAACTTAGGGCAAACGGTTTTCCTGGCTACACCCTTATCGCTGTAGTTGCCGGTATAAAATAACGTTACTTCAGCCCCGCCCTGCATATTGCTTGCATCTTTCAGGGTCGATACGTTCACGTCATAACTGATGCCTATTGACAAACTCTTGTGATTCACCTTAACAATGGGAACAATGGCATCCTGATAACGGTAAAAAAGGCCACCGGTAAGTATGAAAATGTCCTTGGTGCCCATCGAATATTGTGTCCAGTTGATCAGACCACCTATCATTAGCTCACGATAGGTGCCTTGCACTGCATAGTTCGTCTGAGCCTGTAGCGACACATTTTCCGACATTACCGAACTTATGGCGGCATTGCCGTTCAGGCGCATATTCTCTGTAATACCTGATTTCTGATAATAGGAGAATTTTGGCTGAGTTACATGGTATACAGAAGCGCCTATCATAAATGTATTGGCATTATTTTCTCCGCTGCTGGTATTATAATTGATGCCGGCACCAAGGTCCAGCATCGTTATTTTGGCATTCGGCAGGTTTTCAAGAGCCGGGTTTGCCGGATCAAATTTGCCATTAAGATATTGATTATTGAAAGTTGTTTTTCCAGGATCAAAACTATATTGAACATACCCTCCTGTAAAACCGACTGATAAAAAGGTATTATGGTCAGTATTCAGTGATTTATTATAGTTAATGGCCGGATAGAAAGCAGTTATCTTCTGTTCAATACTTCCTGCTTTATCCGATACACCCAACAATCCAAAACTTACAAAATCTTCGGTTGTCTGGCCTATCTGAAAGTGGGTTTCGGCAGTGGCAAGATAAGTAGTATATGGGTTACTGATGCTGCTCCACTGACTGCGGTAATAAGCCCCTAACTTAAAGTCATCGGAAAAAACACCTGTCATGGCAGGATTGCGCAATATAGATGTTTCATAAAACTGCGAAAAATGTATATCCGCCTGAGCTGCTGCCTGCGAAGTAGTCAACAAAACCACTGCAGCAGAAACCAGAAAGGTTCCCATTTTATTAAAACACAACCTGAAAATGCCTGATAAATAAATCGGGCTTACACAATACTTGCTCATACACTTTTCATTTACCTGATTATAGTTATATCACCTTTTAAGAAGAGCGGTTCGCCCGTTTCACAAATAGCATCTATAACCCAAACATATACATCGGGCCTTGGAGAACCTCCATTGTATGAACCGTCCCAGGCATTTGAAGCATCGTTCAGGCTGATATTCGAACGTTCGAAAAGCATTTGGCCCCAGCGATTGTAAATTCGGAAGGACTTAATAATGCTGACACCCTGGCCTCTCGGATAGAAAACGTCATTTTGTCCATCTCCGTTTGGTGTGAATGAATTCGGTATAAACAACTGGCTGTTATCACAGAAAAGGATTACCCTTACCGAATCATCATTCAGGCAACCATGTATAGAGGTCACCGTAACAACATACGTTGTAGATACCGACATACTCGCCACCGGGTTGGCACAGGTATCGCAGTTTAAAGTATTACCGGGAGCCCACAGATATTTATATATCAGTGTTCCCTTTGCATCAAGCTGAGCTTGTGATCCGGCCAGCAATGTCTGGTCTGGTCCGGCATCAACGGTAGGCAACGGATAAACAATAACCGATACATAGTTGGTATCAGGTATACAGCTACCCAGTTGAGCGATTGCCATATAAGTAAGCGAATAAGGCGGCGATGCCAATGGGTCGGCTATATGAGAATTGTTTAGCCCTAATGGTGGTAACCATGTATACTTGGTACCTCCTGAGTCATACAATGGCACTATCTTACCGAAGCACATGGCCGTGTCGCCCCATGCACGGCTCACTGTAAGCGTTTTCAGGAATACAGTTGTTGTATCGGTATTGGTACAACCATGAATATCGGTACCTGTAACTGTGTACTGAGAAACAACGATTGGCGTAACCTGCGTTGGATTACAATTAGTGCAGCTCAAAGAACCGGGGCCCGCCCATGTATACGAAACGCCGCCATAACCATATAGGGTAGCAGCATCTCCAAGACATATAATGGTGTCGGGACTAATGGTAATAACAGGCGGAAGAAAAACAGCAACATCATGCGTTGCAACAGCCGTACATCCCCATCCGTCGGTAGCAATAACAGTGACAGGATATGTCCCTACTGCTGTATAGGTTACCGATGGCGATGGCAGATTGCTTGTTGTACCATTATAAGTCCAGCTCCAGCTTACAACTGTTGACCAGTAACTTGATGAGGTATCCAGCAGATTAATACTCTCTCCAAGACATACCGGATTGGGCTTGGTGGTAAAACCTGGGAATACACCATCAACCTTTATAGTATCAATACCTTTGCTCGAATTCTGGCAACCTGTGTTATCACTCAAAATCAATTTGGGCAGATAAGCTCCGGGGTTCAGATAAGTATGAGATATGGTATCCACCATTGATGCTGAACTTGTATAACCATCCGAAAAATCCCAGATAATATTGGGCACATTACTAATGGTGGCGCTGAAATGTACTGTCAGAGGCACACAACCTGAATCAGGTGTGTAGCTGAAGGCTCCTGCATAACCGAAGATAGATACATGTCCATAGGTCGTATCTTTACAGCCCCAGGTATTTGATACTATAAGCCGTACAGTATCATAGCCGGTAGTAATGTATAGATTTGTAGGATTCATTGTGGTTGAACTACTGCCATCTCCAAGTTTCCAACTGTAAAACAGGGCCCCAACGCTGGTATTGGTAAAGTGAACTGTGAGCGGCGGACATATCGAAGTTGAATCATCCATATAGAATGATGCATGTGGTTGGGTAACTATAATATAACTGGTCCGGGTTAGCGTATCATGGCAACCATGAGTATCAGTAGCTACCAGTCTTACAGTATAAGTGCCTGTTGCGGTATATGCATGTACAGGATTGGTAACAGTTGATGTACCTCCGTCTCCAAATGTCCAGAATGAAGATGCAGTTGTTGAAGAGGTATTAGTGAAAGTCACATTGTCGTTAAGACACGGATGTATAGTGCTTGCCGAGAAAGCTGCAGTAGGTTTGTATATGGTTACAAGAGGTAATGCTATGGTATCCTTACAACCAATGTTGTCCGTGACTATTTCGGTAATAGTCATTGTACCCACAGTTGTATATAGGTGCGTCACCGTAGGACTTGGACCTGTTGAGGTATATGTGTCTCCAAAGTTCCAGATGTAATTTGTAAAAAATGTACCCGCAACATCAGTCGCATGATCGGTAAACACTGCTGTCAGTGGCCAGCATCCACTTGGTGGAGCTACTGAGAAAGTAGCCACTGGTTTAGCTACCAGCAAATAATTTGTTCTTATTGCCGTATCTAAACAATAGTTCTGATCACTGATAATAAGCCTGATGCTATAAATCCCGGGTATATGAAACGTATCCAGGTAAGTAGATGAAGTGCTGTCTGCCGAATGACCGAAACTATGCCACAAATAAGACAGAGCAATCCCTCCCGTGACCGAGGATGTGAACAACACAAAGCTATCCCGGCATACGGCTGTATCAGGAGTTGTGAAAGTTACAACAGGCCTGTGCAGGTCAATAGCCCTACTAGTTGTATCCCTGCAACCACTGGCTATGTTATAAGTAGTAAGTGTTGCCGTATAGGATATGGGCAAAGGATAATCATGTATTGGGTTATTGGCTGTTGAATTGGCCGACCCGTCTCCGAATATCCATAAGTGGGTATCATCGCCCAGCGAACTGTCACCGAAATAAACTCTTTTGGCCGGTGAACAAAGTACACTATCATGAATAATGGACATCGGCGAATCAATAAGAACATAGTTAGTAAGTACTACTGGAGGACCCGGGCAACCATGGTAGGACGGCGTTAACGTTACTGAAAACAGACCAGGTATGGTAAAATGATGATTTATTGTTGGGAATAAACCATGATCACTGCCTCCATCACCGTACTGCCAGAGATAATCATCTACCGGCCCTGTAATAATGGTTGAAACAAAACTAACATTATTATTATGGTAGCAAAGATGCAGCGGAGACCCGGTAAAGGTAACCACCGGCGGGTTACCTACTAATATGGTAATGGTTGCAGTAGCAGTACATCCGTTGGCAGTAACAATATTTACAGTAACAAAATAGGTGCCTGCCGCTGTATAAGTATGTGCTGGCATAGGAGCAGTAGAGGTAGGTGATCCATCTCCAAAATTCCATGTGTAAGATGAAATTGGATAGGGGTAAGGCGCAACACTTGGCCCCGGTACCGATGTCTGGGCAAAGGAGTTAAATAATACCGTAAATGGTGCGCAACCTGCAGTATCGATACCCCGGCTGACAAAATATATGAGATCGTAAATGCAATAAGTCTGGGTAAAAGTATCAATACATCCACTTGCATTGGTAACTATCATCTGCACAGTATCGCATCCGTTGGCTCCGTAGGTATGTGAGGATGTATAGCCGGCGCCGGTAGCGCCATCGCCATATTGCCATAATACAGTACATCCTGCCGGCAATGTAGCAGTAAATGTTGCGGTAGCTGGTGCAGGGCAAGGCTCTGCAGGTGTAATAGTAAAGCTGCCTGATGCCCCGGGCAATATTACTATTGAGTGGTAAACAGTATCATAACAAAAACCATCAAAAATAATCAGCCTGACATTGTAGGTACCTGCAACAGTAAAAACATTTGATCCTGTTTCAGTTGTCGAAGTATGCGTATCACCATAATCCCAACTGGCCGAAACGTGGGCGCTGCTGGTGTTTGGAAATGTAACAACTGTATTCACACATGCTGTGGTGGGATAGGTAAATGAGGCATGCAAACTACCTACCACAATATAACCCGTCATGGTAATACTGTCTATACAACCATGTGCATCTGTCACAATCAATTTTACTGTATAGCTCCCCGGTGCAGAGTAGGTATGGGAAGGATTTGAAAGTGAAGACGTTGGTGAACCATCTCCAAAAAACCAGGTATAACTAAAAGGCGCAGTTCCGGTAGGCGCAGCAATGAAGTTGGCAATTCCGGGAGCCCGGCAAAAATGGGTGATTGGCGCTGAGAATGATGCAATTGGTGGTGTATAAACATCCACATATGCGGTCTTGGTCAGTGAGGCCACACAACCATCTGCATTGGTTGCAGTTAGAGTCACATTACGATAACCAGGAGAAGTGTAGGTATGTGTTGATGGCGAGCCTGTGCCACCGAATCCATCGCCATATGCCCAGCTATATGTCACGGGACCAGGCACCCCACCCACTGTAGTACTTGTAAATGTCACCGATGTTCCGGGACAAATAGTAGTATCATTAACAGTAAAATTAACTACAGGTGAAGGATACACCGTTATTACTGCAGTATGAGTGGAGGTACTACTGCCATTGTGCGCAGTTAGCGTAACTGTATATGTGCCAGCTGTCAGGTAACTGCCGCATGGATCCGTTAAATGTATTATTGCCGAACCGTTGTCAAGATTCCAGTCATAGGTAGTGCCTGTTGTAGGAGTTGTGGTATTGGTAAAGCATACCACCAATGGGGCGCAACCCGATGTTGGTGATGCTGTAAATCCGGCAACAAGCTGTGCTTTAACCGAAAAAGCCGGCAAGCAGAGGAGTAGGATGTATAAGAATTTTGGGGTAAATAATCTCATAAAAAATATTTATGGCTTCCTAAAATATATAAGCGGATAATAAAGATAATAAATCTTTGTTAAAAAAGCAATAATTTATTATTATAAATTATCGAAAAGCCTGCCAGAAAAATCGATATTAATTGAAAATTAATGATTCATTGCGGCTATTTTCCAAAATAAGATTGATCAAAATGTTGATCAAGTGTATTTGGAGTAAAATTCACGCGTCAAAAAATGTATAAATCATTAAAACAACCCTGCACCTTTTACGAATTTTTTATTTGAATTTCGCCAATATATTTACTTAATTTGCTAATTGTCATGCAATGTAATACACAATATTGCCACTCACTTTATAAAGCAACACCGATATAAGAAAAATAATTTAATGCAGCACTGAAATCATGGTCATTGCGACTGGAACTGTCTTAAAAAGCGAACATCATTTTGAGAATAAAGCCGAAGATCGTTCACCTGATATTTTATTTGCGTTATACGCTCCACACCCATCCCGAAAGCAAAGCCGGTATATACCTCAGGGTCTATACCAAAATTCCGCAGCATATTGGGATGTACCATTCCGCAACCCAATATTTCCACCCATCCGGTATGCTTGCATAAGTTGCAACCCTTGCCGCCACACACTGTGCATGAAATATCCATTTCGGCGCTGGGCTCGGTAAATGGAAAGTAGGATGGCCTGAATCTTACCTTTGTATCGGGGCCAAACATTTCAGTAACAAAATAATAAAGTGTTTGCTTAAGGTCGGCAAATGAAACATTTTTATCAACATAAAGCCCTTCACACTGATGAAAGAAGCAATGCGCCCTGGCAGAAATAGTTTCATTCCTATATACTCTGCCTGGACATATAACCCTTACAGGCAGTGATTGTGTCTCCAATATGCGCGCCTGTACCGATGAAGTATGTGTGCGTAAAACCCAATCAGGATTTGTAGCTACATAAAAGGTATCCTGCATATCCCGTGCCGGATGATTCTCAGGCATATTCAGCGAAGTGAAATTATGCCAGTCATCTTCAATTTCCGGACCTGTTGCCACGCTGAACCCTATTTTTTCGAAGATATCTACAATTTTATTTTCGATAATATGCAGTGGATGCCTGGTTCCGATAGGCAAAGGGGTGCCCGGTAAAGAAATATCTATAGATTCCTTTTTCTCTCCGCCTTCCTGCAATATTTCTCTGAAACTTTCGAATTTCTCCTCAGCCAGTTGTTTGAAAGCATTGAGCAATTGGCCCGCTTCCTTGCGCAGCTCTCCCGGAACATTTTTCATCTCGCCCGACAATTGCTTAACAATCCCCTTGGTTCCAAGAAACCTGATCCTGAAATTTTCCAGTTCCGAAGCCTCTTTAGCAATGAAGGATTTTATCTCCTGTTCGTAAATACCAATTTGTTCCTGTAAGGATGCCATAATAAAGCAAAGATATTCGGTTCGGTTAAAAGTAACAATTCAGTATAGAATTTCGTTCCTTTTCAAACTGCAGATCAATTAGGAACGTTTTTGTATAATTCCAGATGTAACCGGCAACAGATTAATTCACTTATCAATATAATAATTGAAGTACCAAATCAGACTTTTATCAGAAAGCCCATTTGTTTGTATACATAATTTTAGCTTTTGAAGGCTCGTTTCATATTGTTTTGTAACCTACCTTTGGCCCGATAAGTGTATGACTCTATATGGGTAACTATTAGAAAACAAATCCTGCAACAATGGTAAGTTAAATTACCAGCCCCGATAAAGGAGATAATATTTGCCGGCATTTATTTTCTTAAAACATGCATTTTCACTGCATCAAATTCATTAAGACACTGATTTTTTTCTCCCGATGGTTTTAGTAACTGGCGCAAGCGGTTTTCTTGGCAGATACCTGGTTAAGGACTTAGCTGTTCGTGGACAAAAAGTGCGTGCATTATTTCATAGCCGTAAACCTTCCGATGAGTTATTATCTCTTCCGGGAATCGAGTGGCAATATTGCGATCTGCTGGATATTTTTGATGTGGAGGAGGCAATGAAAGGTATAACTGAAATTTACCACTGCGCTGCCATTGTATCATTTGATCCTGCCAGAAGAGATGATCTGTTGCACTTTAATCCTGAAAGCACGGCGAATCTCGTAAACCAGGCATTGCTGCAAGGGATAAACAAGATGGTTTACGTAAGTTCTATTGCGGCCCTGGGAAGAGATGGAAATACGGAAAAGGAAATAAATGAGGAGGAAGAATGGGGAGAAAGCAGGTATAACTCTGCTTACGGACTCAGTAAATACATGGCAGAAACAGAGGTTTGGCGCGGCATAGGCGAGGGGCTCAATGCAGTAATTGTAAACCCCGGAATTTTGCTCGGCACTTGTGAGAAAAATGACCCTCCATATCAGTTGCTCAATATTGTAAATAACGAATTCCCATTTTATACAAAGGGGGTTACATCATGGGTAGATGCAGCTGATGTGGTGCAGGCAATGACCATGCTAATGGAATCACCTGTCCATTCGGAAAGGTATATTTTAAGCGCTGGTAATTTTGGCTATTTCGAAGTATTTACAAAACTCGCAAAAGCCATGAACAAAAAACCACCGCACTATTATGCCAATTCATTGATGGCCGGAATAGCATGGCGATTAAGCCTGATAAAAAACAGGATTTCCGGCTCATCTCCTTCTTTAACCAGAGAAACAGCCAGTAACAGTAATCTTGTGTCCCTTTATAATAATAATAAGTTACAAAAAGCTTTTCCTTTGTTCAGTTATACGCCTATTAATCAAACAATTGAACAAATGTCACATCACTATATTAATTCGCTGAAAAAGTAAAATATTTTTTTTATTACAGAAAACAGTTGTAAACTTGCACCAAGGAAACAGTTTTTTTCCATCCTTCATTCAATTATCCGAAAATTCTAATTGAATTAATCTAAGTAAATCAATTATTATTCAGCGTTTAACTATAATTATTTTTAGAAAAAATATTTATTCAGAAAAAATCCAAGCATGCCTTACGACATTTTGCAGTTAAATGATATGCTCATACCTGAGCTATTAGACGTAGCAGACAATTTAAAATTAAAGAATACAGCTTCTCTCGATAAACAATCCCTCGTAAATACTATACTTGACCACCAGGCCCAGCTTAATAAGCCGGTGGCGGAAGAGCCAAAAAAGAAACGCGGCAGAAAACCTAAAGAAGAAGCAAACATTACTACTGCCGGGAAACAACCTGAAGCTGTTGAAATAATCAATGTAACACCTGAGCCGGTTACACAAACCGAAGAGCCGGTTGTTACTGCAGCGCCCGAAGTAGTGGAAGTAATCAATACGCCGGAAGCAATTACAACAGCGCCAGTGACTGAGATTGCAGGTGATAAAAAACGCAGGGCAAGAAAACCAAAAGAAGATGTTACTCCTGATGCCCTGCCTGTCAGACCGGGATTCGATCCGCTGCAGCGTTCTGATATAAAGCCTGTAATACCAACCGGTCACCGGTTTGATACTAGAAGAGATGCTCCGCCTCACAGGGAGCCTGCTCCGCAAAGAGAGCCTGCTCCGCAAAGAGAACCTGCACTACAAAGAGAACCTGCTCCGCAAAGAGAGCCTGCTCCACAAAGAGATGCACCCACACCCCGGCCTGATAACAGGAATGAACACCGCACCCCACCGGTTCAACGTAAACCGGAAGTTGAAAAGCAACCGGAGATACCGGAAAACAATGGCATCACAATGCCTGTGGAATCACCGGAAGTTCAGCCACCCCAACAGTCTGTTGATGTAGAAACTGAAAAGCCGCAACAGCAGCCGCATCAGCCATTCAACAGGCCTCCCCGCCGTGAAGAAAAACAAAGCAATTTCAATCTCGAATTTGAAGGCATTGTTGCCAGTGAAGGTGTTTTGGAAATGATGCCCGATGGCTATGGATTTCTGCGCAGCAGCGACTACAATTACCTGAGTTCTCCCGATGATATTTATGTTTCCCCGTCACAGATAAAACTGTTTGGACTGAAAACAGGCGATACGGTAAAAGGAAATGTGCGGCCACCGAAAGAAGGTGAAAAGTACTTCGCACTGCTCAAGGTTGAAACCATCAATGGACGATTGCCGGATGAAATCCGCGACCGTGTTCCGTTCGACTATCTTACACCACTATTTCCATACGAAAAGCTCAGCCTCACCACTACCGGCAGTAATTACAGCACCCGTATCATGGACCTGTTTACACCTATAGGCAAAGGACAGCGTGGTCTGATAGTTGCACAACCCAAAACAGGTAAAACAATGCTGCTTAAAGAAGTAGCCAATGCAATTGCAGCTAATCACCCTGAGTGCTACCTGATGATAGTACTCGTGGATGAGCGTCCTGAGGAGGTTACAGATATGCAACGCAGTGTGCGTGCAGAAGTTATTGCTTCTACATTTGATGAACCCGCCGATAAGCACGTTAAAGTATCTACCATTGCTCTTCAAAAAGCAAAGCGCCTTGTGGAAGTAGGACATGACGTAGTAATATTGCTTGACTCTATTACGCGCCTTGCCCGTGCTCACAATACAGTAGCGCCGGCCAGCGGTAAGGTATTGAGTGGCGGTGTGGAAGCAAATGCGATGCAAAAACCAAAACAATTCTTTGGAGCCGCACGTAAAATAGAAAACGGTGGTTCGCTTACTATACTTGCAACTGCCCTCATCGATACCGGATCGAAAATGGATGAGGTGATCTTTGAAGAATTCAAGGGTACCGGTAACATGGAATTACAACTGGACCGCAAACTGGCCAACAAACGTATCTACCCTGCTATCGATATTACTTCATCTTCTACCCGCCGCGACGACCTGCTGCTGGACAAAGATGTACAAAACAAAATGTGGCTGCTCCGCAACCATATTGCAGATATGAATACCGATGAGGCTATGCACTTCCTGCTGCAGCAAATGAAAGGAACACGCAGCAATGAAGAGTTCCTGGCTACAATGAATAAGTAAGTCAAACAATTTTTTATACTGGATTAGAAAGAAGCAACTTCACAAGGGTTGCTTCTTTCTTTTTTGGCAGCTATACCAATTTTACCGACTAACCGGAAATTCGAGTAATTTTATAGCATAAGTATGCACTCTGATCAGCCAGTTATTACCATCATAACCCCTTGCTATAATGAAAGTATTATAGTGATCCTGTTTTTGGAACAGGTGGCAAAAGCGGTAGCTGATTTACCTTTTTTCTTCCGTGTGGTTGTAGTAGATGATTGCTCAACGGATGATACTTTACAATTGTTACAGGCATTTACTTTCGGCAGCAATAATATACGGCTCACTGTTGTTTCCATGCCTGAAAATTCAGGCCATCAGGCAGCGATTTATAAAGGGTTGGTTGAAGCGGGCCTGCATCCTTCGGGGCGGTTCATAATTATGGATGCAGATGGGCAGGATGCGCCCGAAGTGATTGCTGAAATGCTAACCATAGAGGAAGCAGATATAGTGCATATTGTGAGGGGTAAACGCAATGAGCCGCTAATTTTCAGGGGTTGTTATTTTATGTATCGCATGCTGTTCAGATTATTAACCGGCCAGCGCATGAATTACGGCAATTTCTGCATGATAAACCGGAAAATACTCGAAACAGCGACAGATGCAAGATTCACTCATTTTCCTGCATTTCTGGCAAAGCAAAAGGTTAATAAAAAATATGTTGCATCCCCCAGGAGCAACCGTTTAGGCGGCAGTTCTAAGATGGGTTTTGTGAAATTGACCAAACATGCATTAAGGTCTTTTATTGAGTATTGGGATGTGATAAAATTGTCCAGGCTATTGCCTGTTATTGCAATAATCTTTCTTGCAGCATGTGGTTAACCTTGTTAATACCTTTGTTCCCGAACAATACCATATAGGGTATGATAAAGAAATGTTTAAAGGAAAGGAATGGAATGGAATAGTTTATCTGCCATTTGAATTGCGTCCGCATTGCGGACACAATTCAAATGGCTATTTTATTAATAATAAATCAGGCTTTATTTTTTATTTTTACACCTACTCATATCATTTTCCAAAAGAAATATAATGCTGGTCAATCAGTCGGTCATAGGTGACATTAAGTCGATCATTAATAATGCCAGGAATAATGCAATTAAGGCAGTTGACAATGAACGGACAATCATGTATTGGCATATTGGCCGACGTATTTTTGAGGAGGAACAGAATGGTAAAGACCGGGCTGATTATGGTAAATATCTCATAAAAACCATTTCTGAACAATTGCAGCCTGAATACGGAAGTGGGTTTTCTGTAAGACAATTAGAACGCTACAGGCAATTTTATCGCACTTTTCCAATTGCGTCCGCACTGCGGACGCAATTGAGTTGGACGCAGTATAAAGCATTGTTAAGCGTTGATAATCAAGATAAAAGGGAGTTTTATATTGCGGAAACTGTAAAAAATAATTGGAATTCACGTCAATTGGAGCGGCAAATAGATAGCAACCTTTTTGAGCGACTTATGCTGAGCAGCGACAAAGAAGCAGTAATGGCTGTAGCAAAAGGAGAACTTCAGCCTACCGATGCAAAACAGATTATTAAGGATCCGATGTACCTGGAATTCCTGGGATTAAAACGGGAAGCTGCCTATTATGAAAAAGATATGGAATCAGCAATAATCACCAACCTGCAAGAGTTTTTACTGGAGTTGGGAAATGGGTTTTCTTTTGTTGCCAGGCAAAAACGTATGCATCTTGATGGGGATGACTTTTATATTGACCTCGTATTTTATAACAGGTTATTACAATGCTTCGTTCTGGTCGATATTAAAACGCATAAGCTTGCACATGAAGACATTGGCCAGATGCAGATGTATGTAAATTACTACGATCGAATTGAAAAACTACCCAGAGAGAATCCAACAATTGGCATACTACTTTGTGCACGAAAAAATGAATCTGTGGTAAAATTCACATTGCCGGAAGGTGCAAAAAATATTATAGCCAGCCAATATCATTTATATCTGCCTACAGAGAATCAGTTAATTGAGGAAATGAAAAAGGAACTTGAAAATTATAGAAACAAATCAAAACATTAATTTCTGCGGTATTATCCGGTTCCTTATGAAACTCCCAAAGTACCTGCCTGTTTACATCTTTATCTTGTTTCTGATAACCCTTTTTCTAAGGATTGTCCTGATCAATTATTACAACAACAACCTGGGGGGTATAGAGCTTAATGTGGTATATGGCATTCAACGACTTCTGCTTGGCCAGCTTCTGTATCAGGATCCATGCACCAACACATTTGCGGTCATTCAGTACACCCCGTTATATTACCACACAATTGCCGCATTAGCCAAACTTTCCGGCATAGGCAGTCTTGACGTGCAAAGCATTTTTGTCCTCTGCAGATTTTTTGCCCTGACCTGCAACCTGCTTACTGTTGGCATATGTATTTTCAGTATGACCCAAATGAACTTTAGCCTGAAACAATCAATAGTGCTTTCTTTGCCCGTATTGATGATCCTTACCTCTCATTACTATACACGGGGCGATAGCATGCACTTATTGTTCTTTACCTGTACTATTGGTTCTTACCTTTTGTATCAAACCAGGAATAGTATAGTTTACCTGTTAACTGCAGCTTTGTGCACCGGCCTCTGCCTTATGGTAAAACAAAGTGGCTTATTGTGCTTAGGTATAATTACTTCCGGGCTGCTGATCATTGATAAAAAGTATATCCTGGCAGCAATTTATTTAATTGCTTCTTTAGCTATTGCAACTATTACCGCCTTATTGTGTATCCGGGATAGCAGCTTTCACTCAATGTATATTAACGCATGGCTGGGCCTCAAAAATGGTCTTGACTTCAGCTTTCTTTACCTGATATTCACTTCCCGATATTTCCTTGATCTGATCCCGTTTTACATTGTTGGAGGGTTCATTGTTTATGCAGCCATTTTTAAAACCAGGGACAAGTTGTTCCGTATACTGGCCATGGGCGCCTTGCTTTCATGGCTGTTTGCAGTAATTACAGGACTTAAAAAGGGAAGTAGTAATAATTACTTTACCGAGTTCCTTGTTTTTGTTTTACTATCGCTGCCCCTCTTTCTCAGGCATGCCGGTTTGATGAAATTGCAAATAAATCTTGCAGGGTATATGTTACCGCTCAGGCGTCTTGCTCTTATCGCTTTGTTCATCCTCGTTACTTCAAAAACCATGGGCTTTTTTACTGCGGTTTATATAGAAAAGGGAATAAAGGACTATAGGAAGGATTATGAAAGCGAACAGGTATTGTACCGGTATTTTAAACAAACACTGAAAATCAACCCCGGAGAAAAAATATTTTTTACTGAACGCCGGTTCCTTGATAATCTGTTTATTGAGTATGCCATAATGCCCACCAAAGATGTTACATCAATGGTGTATCTAGCCGACACTGCCACTTATAATTTTAACACCTTTGTTTCGGGCATGAACAATGGAATGATAAAATACATTGTAACCGATGAAAAAAGAGACGATATCAACATATGCCACGACTCGCTGCCGTTTGTATGGTTCGACAAAAATAAATTCCGCTTAATAGTCCGATTTGAGGGTTACTCGATATACCAGTACAGTCCGGCAGGCTAAACAAATATTTTGATTGTCCTATAGTTAAGTTTACCGCTGGTATCCGATTTAATGCCTAAAATACTGGCTGCCCTACCATGGTATACAGCTATTTCAAGATAACCTGCGATATTGAAGCGGCACAACGCCTTCCCTTCATCCACATCATTATAGTTCTGACTTATAGTGGTAATATCCCCAAGCTTCATTGTCCGGATCCTGAATGGCCTTGAATTTATGAGCCTGTTAAATTGCTCCCTTGTAATATCAAGTATCACATTTTCATACCGATCCAAACTTAGTATACTACACTCAATACTATCCTGATGTACAACGGGCTCGGTTAGCACGGGCTGGGTATGGCTGTTAAAATGAGTATATTGATCAGTATCCCCCTGCAATATGCATTTAAGAACTGTTGCCGCCTTATCCACCCACTCGCTGAAAAATACCGACCTGCTGAATTCATAACAAAGCCGGGCGGCAAAAGATACCTCACCAAATGCCAGGGTTATTATTCCGTTATCGGGTACTATAAAATAATGGTCTTCCATTTCAATGAGCAACATCCTTGGCATATGCCCGCCCAACACATCCACCATAACCACATGCACTGAACCTTTAGGAAAATGCCGCCAGGCAGACAGCAGAATATAGGCCGCCTGCCTTAAATCGAAAGGAGCCACATTGTGAGACATATCTATTAGCTGAACTTCCGATCCGCAACCTATCAATGCAGCCCTGGCAGCAGATACCGAAGTATTACCCGCGCCCAGATCTGATAACAGTGTGATGATGGTACGATTCAATGCGCTATATTTTATGGACTATAGAAATACAAAATTAATCTCTTACCAGAACATTCTTTCCAAAATAGCTCCTTTATAAAATAAAACAATAAAGCCCGCCAATCGGCGGGCTTTATTGTTTTATCTGAATGAATTATTACAATGTTCTTTTCACTTCAACTTCTTCATAACCTTCTATGATATCGCCTGTACGGATATCAGAGTAGTTTTTGATAGAAAGACCACACTCATAGCCGAAGTTAACTTCTTTCACATCGTCTTTGAAACGCTTGAGGGATGCCAGTTCGCCATTGTATACCACAATACCATCACGAATAAGGTTGAGCTTGGTTTGACGGGTCATCTTACCATCAAGCACATAACAACCTGCAATAGTACCTACTCCGCTTATCTTGAAAACTTCGCGTACTTCTATATTGCACACTGTCCTCTTCTCCACCTTTGGTTCGAGGAGACCTTCCATTGCGCTCTTAATTTCTTCAATAGCATCGTAGATGATTGAGTAAGTGCGGATCTCAATATTTTCCTGAGTGGCAAGCCTTCCTGCCTGCAATGATGGACGCACCTGGAATCCTATTATAATTGCATCGGATGCTGTCGCCAGCAATACATCGCTTTCTGTGATCTGACCAACTCCCTTATGTACTACATTGATGGCTACCTCTTCAGTCGACAGTTTCTGCAATGAATCGCTCAATGCTTCTACCGAACCATCGAAGTCACCCTTGATGATAACACCCAGCTCCTTAAAGTTACCCAGAGCCAGACGACGACCAATTTCATCAAGCGTTATGTGCTTGCGGGCACGTATACCTTGCTCACGCATGATTTGCGCACGGTGATTGGCGAGATCTTTTGCTTCATCTTCATCCTCAAATACCCTGAATTTCTCACCAGCCTGTGGAGCGCCATTGAGCCCAAGTACCTGTACCGGTGCCGATGGGCCTGCACTCGTAACACGTTGACCACGCTCATTAAACATGGCTTTTATTTTTCCGTAATGCTGTCCGCATGCAATCATATCGCCCTGCTTAAGCGTTCCGTTCTGTACAAGGATGGTGCTTTGGTAACCACGTCCTTTATCAAGCGAGGCTTCAATAACACTACCTGCTGCCAGACGGTCAGGATTGGCTTTCAGTTCCAGCAATTCTGCTTCAAGGCCTATCTTCTCCAGCAACAGATCTACATTAAGACCTTTCTTTGCACTAATCTCCTGGCTCTGATATTTACCACCCCAGTCTTCAACCAGAATATTCATATTGGCCAGTTGCTCTTTTATCTTTTCAGGATTTGCACCCTCTTTATCTATTTTGTTTATCGCAAATATCATAGGCAGGTTTGCGGCCTGTGCATGCGATATAGCTTCTTTCGTCTGTGGCATTATAGCATCATCAGCGGCTATTACTATCACGGCTACATCGGCTACTTTGGCGCCACGGGCACGCATCGCGGTAAACGCTTCGTGACCCGGAGTATCCAGGAATGTAATTTTCTTACCGGTAGATGTAGTTACCTGGTAAGCCCCGATGTGCTGAGTGATACCACCGGCCTCACCTGCCACCACATTTGCACTACGCACATAGTCAAGCAGCGAGGTTTTACCATGGTCAACGTGACCCATGATGGTAACAATCGGCGCTCTAGGCTGCAGATCAGCCTCATCATCTATATCTTCAACCACCTCTTCAGCTTCCTGCTCAAGGTTGATGAACTCAACATCATAACTGAATTCGCTGGCTACCAGTTCTATCACCTCAGCATCAAGACGCTGATTGATGGATACCATTATACCCAGGCTCATACATTTACTGATAACATCGGCAAAACTTACATTAAGCAGGCTTGCAAGTTCACTTACAGATATGAACTCGGTAACCTGTATAAGATTTGTTTGCTCGGCATTCTCAGCGGCTGCACGTTTATCGGCCATTTCATCACGCTTGTTACGGCGGTATTTGGCTTTAAGGTTTTTGCTGCGGGTAGACCCGGTAAGCTTGGCCTGTGTCTCGCGTATTTTATCCTGAATTGCTTTTGTATCAATTTCCTGTTGCTGGGCAGTAACCGGAAGTGCATTGCGCGGTGCGCCACGACGATCTCCGCCACGGTCTCCACCTGGTCTGAAATTGCCACGGTCTCCTCCGCCACCTCTCTGCCCTGCTCCCGGATGCCCTGGAGTAGTCTGAGGTCCTGACGGACGACGTTCCCTGTTGAAATCTGGTCTTGGGCCACGATTGTTAGGTCCCTGCCCTACACCCTGACCCGGTGTGGCGCTACGGTTGCCTTCACCTGGTTTATGAGTTTCCGGTTTCTTTTCAACCGGTATGCGTTTGCGTTTGCGTTTTTCCCTGCTGTCAGGCCTGTTGTCTTGCCTGTTATTACTACCAGATGGTGATGATACCGGCAATTCTATTCTGCCAATAATCTTCGGGCCTTCCAGTTTCGGGGCTTTCATTTCAATATGCTCCGGCTTGCCGGGTGCATCATCGTCTTGAATATCTTTATCTGCATGAATAACTTCCTGAGGTCTGATAACTTCATTTACTGCCGGTTCCACTGGTTTGGGCTTTGGGGCCGCAGTGGGTTTAGGTGCAACACTTCCATCGGGTTTAAACTCTCTGGCTGGTGCATCTTTCTTGGGTAATTCCTTTTTCTTCGCTGCACCTTTTTTCGGGCGCGAAGCAAGGTTCATATCATCAAGGTTAATCTTACCCAGAATATTTGGCCCCTCAATCTTAGGCGCCTTCATATCAAGGTGTTCAGGCACATCGGCTGGTTCCGGCTGCGTTTCAGTAACAGGCGCTGATTTCGCTTCAGTTGCAACTTTTGGTTCTTCCTTAGCGATAACTTCAGGCTTGGGTGCTTCAGGCTCTTTTGGCGGAGCCGGAGCTACTGTTGCTTCAGGTGCCGGTGTCTCTGGTTTAACAGTTGTAACAGGAGTGACAAGAGTAACAGGTGCAGCAGCCTTAGCGACTTCAGCAACAGGTACTACAGCCGCAACTTTCTTAACTATATCTTCTTTTACTTCAGGTACTTTGGGTTTTTCAGGCTCTTTAGGCTTGGGTTTCAAATCGGCTGATGCCTGAGTTATCTCATCCTTTTTAACCGGATCATGAGTGTCTTTCGATTTTCTAAGGCCATCCAGCAAAGAACCCTTGGGCAATGCGATCTCATCGCTCCTGCGTTTTGCCAGTTTATCCTGTGCAAACTCAACCTGCAGGGCATTATACATTTTCTCAGTCAGCTTGGTGCTTGGATTACTGGATATTTCAAAGCCTTTATCAGTAAGAAACGTTACAAGCGTATCCCTACCGATGTTGAACTCTTTGGCAGCCTCCAGTAACCTGGGTGTCTTTGTTGTTGGTGTTGTTGGTGTCATTCTACTTTTTCCTTCTGAAAATTTTTGCCAAAGTCGCTTTGGCCTTAGCCTTAATATACAAACCTACACCATTTTAGCTTAAAATGGCCCCTTCATAATCATCAATACTGCATACTTCCGTCAGTTATTATATTCATACTACATATCCACTATTCATTACTAAATTCTGCTTCAAGGATTTTGCGCACATCATTCACCGTTTCTTCCTCCAGATCTGTACGACGAACCAGCTCTTCGGCCGACAAATTAAGTACGCTGAGGGCGGTGTCGCAACCTATACGTTTGAATTCGTCAATAACCCAGGGCTCAATTTCATCTGCAAATTCGTCAAGGTCGATATCGTAGTCTACTTCTTCCTTCACATCGCGGTACACATCTATGCTGTAACCTGTTAGTTCCTGTGCCAGCTTGATATTCACACCTTTTTTACCAATAGCCAGTGATACCTGATCGGGATCAAGGTATACATCAGCGCTATGATCATCGTTATTCAATTCCATTTTATTTATACGGGCAGGTGTAAGCGACCGCTGAAGCAGTAACTGAACATTGCTGGTATAATTAATGATATCTATATTCTCATTTCTCAGTTCACGCACAATACCATGAATACGGCTACCCTTCATACCCACACATGCGCCAACCGGGTCTATACGGTCGTCATAGCTTTCTACAGCTACCTTGGCGCGCTCACCTGGTTCACGTACTATTTTCTTAATAACAATAAGTCCGTCCATGATCTCCGGAACTTCAATTTCAAGAAGTTTCTCAAGGAATGACGGATGGGTACGGCTCAAAATGATAATAGGTGAGTTATTACGCATCTCCACTTTCTTCACAACAGCCCTTACAGTTTCTCCCTTCTTGAAAAAGTCGGTCGGAATCTGTTCAGACTTAGGCATGATCAGTTCGTTGCCCTCGTCATCAAGCAGCAGTATTTCCTTCTTCCATATCTGGTATACTTCTCCACCAATGATATCTCCTATCCTGTCAGCATATTTTTTCAGCAGATTGTTTTTCTTCAGGTCACCGATACGGGCAGCCAGTGTTTGTTTGGCAGCCAAAATAGCTCTGCGACCAAAGTTGCGAACATCTACTTCCTCATATACTTCCTCACCTACACTGTAATCAGGCTCTATTTTTATAGCCTCAGAATACGGTATCTGAATGTTTTCATCTTCAATCATATCGTCTTCCACGATCTGCCGCCTGCGAAAAATTTCAAGGTCACCGGTCTGGTCATTAACGATAACGTCAAAGTTTTCGTCGGTAACATACTTTTTGCGCAGTAAAGTTTTGAAAACGTCTTCTAATACCCTCATCAGGGTAGGCCGGTCAATGTTTTCGGCATCTTTAAACTCCTGAAAGGAGTCAATGAGGTTGATACTTGGCATATGCTCTCTTTTTCACTTTCCGGCTCAGCGGAAAATCTTAATTAAAAAATGATTTGTACTACTGTTTTTTTAATAATTGTAAATGGTATTTGTGCTATTATTAATGAATCTTTTTGTTTCGCAGGCTTTATCTCCAGGGTTATTTCTTCTTCTGTTACGTCTTTCAGAATACCCGTTTTTTCTATACCCTCATTGTCGGTTACGGTTACCTTACGGCCTATATTCTTTTTATACTGGCGCAACTGCAGCAAGGGTTCGTCTACCCCAGGGCTGGATACCTCGAGCGAAAAATCACCACCCGGAAACAATTGCTCAGCCTCAATTACAGCATATAATCTGCGATTTACCGAGGTGCATTTATCAATAGAAAAACCGCTATCGGCATCAAGATAAACCTTGATGTTATTTACCGGTTTCACCTTGATACTTACAACAAAAATATCCGTACCATCAAGCAATGGTTCGAGCAGTGTATAGACTTTTTCAATGATTTCGGCCATAATTAAAAAACAGCGAGGGGACAACCATGTCCCCTCTTTTTGCTTTGAATCCAATGCAAATATACAACAATTTCCTTTTTTACAATCACCTGTAAAGAAATATATACAATTATATTTTCATTAACGGTAGTTAATACAACTTTCTCTAACTTTGCAGGTTCATATGAAATTTATCATTCTTGTTCTGGCAATTGGTATTTTGTTACGGGTGGTAATTCGCTTTATTCTGCCTGTTTTTCGCATCACCTCCATGGCCAACGAACAGATGCGCAAAATGCAGGAACAGATGAAGGAAATGGACCGCAAAGTAAACGAACAGAACACCGCCCGGCCCAAAGTGAGAAAAGAAGGCGATTATATTGATTATGAGGAGGTAAGGTAGTATTACCTGTTTCAGCTATTACCTCAAAGCCTTAAACACATCCTTCTCAATAGTCATTCCTTTTTCCAGATAAATAGTCTGAATACCTGCCCGTTTTGCCCCCTCTATATGCTGCGGACTGTCATCAATAAAAAGCGTATGCTCGGGTTTCAGATTGTTTTCCTCCAATACCCGCTCAAATATTTCTAACATTGGCTTACGTAAACCGACCCGGTGCGAGAGGTAAACCCTGTCGAAAAACACCCCGATGTTGGGTATGCCATGCGATTCCATCAGTATGTTGTTGAAGGTTTCCTCATGTATTTCGTTGGTATTGCTCAGCAGAAACAGATCATGATAAAGTCTTAATTGTTGCAGAATCTGCAGTCTGCGCACCGGAAAATCAAGCAACATGGCATTCCATGCGGTCAGTATCTGTTGCTCCGAAATATTGGTAGCTGATGCCTGCTTCATAGCGGCAAGAAATTCTTCCCTGCTTATTTTGCCCATTTCCCAATTGTCAAACAGATCAGACTGTTTCAACTGAGAATATAACCCGGGGAAATCACTGATCCCTGCCTCTATAAATGCCTTTTCCGTAAGCTGGTAGTCAATATTGATCAATACCCCTCCTAAGTCGAAAATGATGTGCCTGATGCCTTTAATCATGATAATGTGAAAATCTGCTGATATGCAAAAGTGCAAATTGCCAGCCAAACCTGTTTATGTTTTTTATAAAATAACATTTCCTTTTTTCTAAAAAACCTGTACATTTGCACTCCAATTTAGACTTTAACCAGTCTATAGGGCCTATAGCTCAGTTGGTTAGAGCACCTGACTCATAATCAGGTGGTCCCAGGTTCAAGTCCTGGTGGGCCCAC
>CAIUZK010000271.1 GCA_903903635.1 uncultured Bacteroidota bacterium | reverse complement strand
CAGTAATTTTTTTAATTTGCTTTTCCTTCTATTCTGCGGAAGCACAGACTAAAAACATAAACTTATTAGAACGAATACCATTAAGCAAACTGATTGAATTGAAAGAGATGCCTATTGGCAAAGTGGATGCTTATTTGAGGTCAAAAAGATTTCAAGAAAAGAAGGACAACAAATATGACGAAGGCGAAGGCACATACTCTTGGAATTACTCTATAAAAGAAAAAAAGAGAGACAATGTCGTTGCTGCCGTCTTATTTTTTTATGATAAAAGTAATATGTTTTACGACTTTTCATTTAGATTTCATGATAGTAAATTCTATAATGACTATTTAAGTGATTTGGCAAAATTACATTTTGTGAAAAAGAATAGTTTTAATGAGAAAGGAGGAGAAATAAATGAATGGTATTGGGATGATAAAGGCATCTATCTGGTTACTATTAAAATTCAAAAATATAAAGTTGATAATAAGATTGAGGCATTATACACGCTTGATATTGTTACCCAAGAATATATGGATAAGAGAATTATAGAAGCGGGTAAAAAAATATACAAAAAATAGTCATAATAACTAATTCAATGCTGAAATCAGTTTAGTTTCGCCAATTTGAAGCATAAAATACCACGCATATGTTTTATTCCCGCCGGTTTAATACAGGCAGACAATTAGAGAGTTTTGTAAGATGTAATAAGATAGAGCATTCACAAATTGTTTCTATTACAAATACGGCATTTCAAAAAGTAAATGGCGAAACCTCTTCGTCTGGGTTTATTTATTTCTATGGCGGCACGGCATTGGATTTTGATTTATTTGAACTCATTTCCGCAGAGCAACAGGAGGAGTTAAATAGAATATCGGTAGAAATAGAGAGCGACCAAGCAAGAGCGGAAAGATTAGCAACCTTAAACGAGGCTTACAAGTATCATACAAATCCTGATAATTTTTCGGTTAAAGCACCTCAAAAGTTTCATGCCGAAGAAGCAAATAAAATAGCAACTAAATTAATTGAGAGCCAAGATGCTATTTATACCAAGGTGATTTGTTTTGGGATTTCGCATATTGTGCCTGTGGATTTCAAGAAATATAAAGGAAATGATTTTTTAGAGTTGATAGTAAAAATAAATCCACTATTAAAAGTGGAAACCAAATGGATTAACATTAAGTAATCGCCCGTAAATAACACATTAAATATCCTTTCTATTTTAATGATAAGTTGAACGATAGTAAAAACTATGGTTCAATTCATCATGCTATCGTTTAATAGTAATTACTATCAATCAATTCAATTCTCTGCGGTTTAATTCTTTAAACAGGGAAAGTGTATCAAAAGCATTAGTGTATCAAAATAATTAGGAAAACATTAGGTTGATACGGGGTTTATTGTATCTTTGTAATGTAAAAAATTAAAACGATACACAATGAAGGTAGTAATTTATTCAAGGGTTTCAACGATTTCACAGGATTACAAGAGACAGACAGAGGAACTGAAAGAATACTCCCAGAAAATGGGCTGGCAGGTAGTTAAGGCATTTGAAGAAAAGATTTCAGGCGCAAAGAATAATGAAGACCGCCCGAAGTTGATGGAGATGATAAACTACATTAAAGAAAACCAGATTGATAAGGTTTTGTGTTGGGAACTTTCCCGTATCGGACGCAATACTATTGAGGTTCTCAAAACCATTAAATTATTAAACGAAAATTGTATATCACTATTCATTAAGAATTACAATCTGGAAACTTTGACTGCGAATTGTGAGATTAACCCGCTTTCCCAGTTTATGATACAGATTTTAACCAGCGTAAGCGAAATGGAGAAAACCACTATTCGCCAGAGGGTGAAATCTGGATATGATAGTTTCCGCAAGGCTGGCGGGAAAGTCGGAAGGAAAGAAGGTTTCCGGAAAGACAATGAAGCATTACTGGCAGAGCATAAAGATGTTGCCAAACTTTTAAGGCAGGGTTTATCGGTTCGTAAGATTATGAAATTGAGCGACAAGAGCAGCGGCACCATACAGAAAATCAAGAAACTTGTAGAGGCAAAATAAATATATGGAAATCACTATTCAGCACCAGATAGAAAAGACGCTACACTCATTTATAGTTGTTAATCCCCATAGCCTGACTTCCAAAGAGGTAAATACTATCTGCGAGGAAATGAATGTGTCGGCTATTTTAGTTAATGGAAAGTATTACAAAAAATAAATGGGCTTGATTGCCAGAATGACGAAAGCCCCAACGACTGGGGCTTTCATCATTCTATGGAAGCACTTGTGTCTGTTTCAAATGGTTGAATGTATTGAAGAACTCAACATTCGGCTGATCCACTACATCAGCATCAAACGATTTTAAATAGGCTTCCGTGATTTTCATATTAGTATGTCCTAATCCCTTTGAGATTTCATAAAGCCTTTTTGGGTCTCGTTCAAATAACATGCTTGCGTATGTATGTCTGGAAATATGGCTCGTTAGATTGATACTTATACTAAAAGCAGCCTGTAATTTTTTAAGCGATTTGTTATACATCGCTTCTTTGGATTGTAATTGGTTATACTGATACTTTGTAAGCCGTGTATTCTCATTAAAAATCACATCTTCAAAATCTACATTTTTCAATGCTGGGAAAATGAAGTCTTTGGGATGCTTAACAGCATATTGAACCAAGCCAGTATATAGAAAATGGGAAATCCTTAAAAAGCACCTATTGAACTCTGCTTTAATCGGCTCAACTTCAAAAAGTATTTCATCAGCCGCCTTTTCACCTATTTTGTTTTGACTATCTAACGACCTCTTTAAAATCTCTCTGCTTATGTCCTCAAACCTCGCACACATTTCATAATAGTTGAGTTTTTCAACTTTCCCAGTAATCAATTCAACATTATGTTTTTCAGTTAGAATATATGTAAGGTCTGGTTTAATATAGTCTTTCAATAGCATTAAAAGACTATCATTAATGAGTATTGAATGAAGTTTTTTGGTTTTAAACTGGAAAAAATCAATTCTGCTCGCCTGACGATTTATATTCTCAAATCGCAAAGTAAAAAGGTCGCTCACCCTCAAACCTTGGCAAAAGATTTGAAATAGAAACTGATTTCTTGTGTGAAATAGCGGGTGGGTTTTCTCAAAATGGTGCTGGAACAAAACCTGAACCTGCCCTCTATCCAGTCGCTTATTTTCAATCGGTAGGCGCTTATTAACAAACTTCGCAAACGGATCCGCACTGAACGAAGTATAAACGCCCATTTGTATTGCCAGAAAATATAGGCGCTTAAAGCACTTCATGTAATTTTTTGAGGTGTTTATCTTTACCAGAGTGCCTTTTATTGTTTTATGAGCGAGTATATAGGTTTCAAAATCCCTTACAAGTATTGGGTTAATTTCAGGAAATAATAAATCTGTTTTACCCTTCGTAGCGAGGAAGCCCATTAAGTGGAAATAGGTTGTCTTGTATCGTTTATAGGTCCCTATTTTACTACGCAATTCTAATTCATGTAATTCCTCGTTTAGGTAGTCTATGAATGATAATCTGGCATTGTTCTTTGTTTTATCAACATCGCCAGATACTTTGTGAGCGTGTTTCAGTTCGGTTATTTTGGTTTCAATCAGGTTATTCAATCGCTGCCGCTCCTCTGGGTCAAAATCTTTGTGGGTTCGTATTTCATGCGTATTTTCATTCCAGAACCGCACAGGTATTTTTTCCTTTAAAGAAACATAAGTAGATTTCCTGTTGGTTGTAATTCGGATATTTAAAATGCCGTGTTTTTCGGATTTTAACTTTTTGCGGAGACACGGAGTAAATGAAATTGCCATATAACACTATTATGGCACAAAAGTAAGTGTAAAACAAGTGTAAAACAAATAATCAATAGTTTAGACCATGTTTATTCATAACTACTTGATAATCAACTATGTTTTATGCCTGTTGGAGAACCGCCGGCTCCACTTTATTGAGTATCAAAAGATGTCAAAAGCTCTGAAACCGTTGATTTCAGGGCTTTTTTCATTTTCCCCCTGTATCAAAACTTTCAAATCTGCACATAATTCAGGTGCTAAATTCGGTGCGTAAAATATTTTTCACGATATACGCACCAGAAACCACATAACTGATTGACTATTAAGATGTTTAGCTACTAAACATCTTGTTTGCGAAAGGCTACAAGCTGACATTTGTAACCTCAAAAACATAGTTATGATAGAGAAAAGTTTTACACTCCTTTTTTTCCTGAAAAAACCGACAGGATATATTACGGGCGAAGTGCCAATCTGTATGCGCATTACAGTGAACGGTGCACGAAAAGAAATCGGAACGAAAAATTATTGTGAGCCTGATCGTTGGAACAGCCAAGCGCAACGGGTAAAGGGTACAAATGAAAAGAGCAAGACACTTAATGCCTGTCTTGATGTACTCGAAAGAAATTTACAAGATGCACGGTTAAAGCTGATGGAAAATAATAAAGTGGTTACGGCTGAGGCTTTAATGAAAATACTTACTGGAGAGGAAGAAAAACCTCGCATGTTATTAGAAGTGTTTAAGCATCACAACGACCAATTAGCAGCACTTGAAAATACAGAATATGCACCGGCTACCGTAAAAAGATATGACACTACCTTAGAACATACCCGTTCATTTATTGCCTGGAAGTACAACCTGCCTGATATTGAAATCAAGAACCTGTCTTTTGATTTTGTAAGCGATATGGAGTTTTGGCTTAAAAGTGTCAGGAAATGTAATCACAACAGTGCAATTAAGTATATAGGCAACATGCGAAAGATTGTGAACTATTGCCTCAAAACCGGATGGTTGCAAAGAGACCCTTTCTTTGGTTTTAAAATGGCGAAAAGAGAAGTGGTACGAGATTTCCTGAATGAGGACGAGGTACGGATATTAACAACTAAGCGGTTCGCGATAGATCGCTTATCTCAAGTGCGGGATATTTTCCTTTTTAGCTGTTATACCGGGCTTGCTTTTATAGACGTATTCCAGCTTACGCCTGCAAGCATCGCAAAAGGAGTTGATGGTAAACAATGGATTTTTTCGAGCAGACAGAAAACGGATACGCCTACAAGGATTCCGTTGTTGCCACAAGCACAGGACATTTTGAATAAATACAAAGACCACCCCAGGTGCATAAATGAACGCAAGGTATTGCCTGTTCTGAGCAATCAAAAGATGAATGCCTACCTAAAGGAAATTGCTGATTTGTGTGGAATAACTAAGACGTTGACTTTTCATATTGCCCGGCATACGTTTGCTACTACTGTAACGTTGAATAATAACGTTCCGATAGAAAGCGTAAGTAAGATGTTGGGGCATAAGAGTATTAAAATTACTCAGCACTATGCAAAGATTATGGATAAGAAAGTGAGTGAGGATATGCAATTGCTCAGTGCAAAATTAAACAGGTGAGTTTTTTACACATCGGTTGGCGCCTATGATACAGTAAGCATGGGAATTGCCAATTTAATTTTCAAAATACACCTTAGTGGAGAATGCCCGTGTGTTTAATTATTGCATTTTTTTGAACTATGCTTCACTTGAAATTGCAACATTATCTTTTTACGGTATAAAATAGTGTGGTCTTATAGCTTTAGGGGCGCTTTTGGTTTATGACGCTGTGCGAGTTCGCACCCAAAATCGAGTAGGAGGTGAGGGATTATTTCCCTCACCGTCCTCTCACACCACCGTACGTGCCGTTCGGCATACGGCGGTTTGTTAAAATAATGGCTTCCATTTTCGGGACGGTTTCAATTGTTGCACTACTTAACTCAGCTCCTTTTGCCATTTACTCTCGGCTTCCAGCCTACCATCATGCAAACAGTTCTCTAACGAGTTTCGGCTATCATCGTCTTGTAGTAAACGCTTAATGCCTTCGCCTTATTCTAACATTCAGTCCTTCGGAGTTCTGTGAGGCTGCCGCCTTTAACGGACGCATCCGTAGCGGTTCGTTTCCTTCCTACTATGACCTCGGCTGACTTCTGCCAGTATCCAATGACATCTTTAACTCTGCCACCAGTTTGCCGCTTTGACACTCGCTCGTACCTCCGCCAACATTACTAACAGATCTCTCAGGGTAAGGATATACGCTTTCCGTTCATGTAGCCATTGCATTTACGTAGTTATATTTCGTACAGTATAGGGCTTCTGTTTCTTTTGCAACATCACCCATATAACCCCGCCTTGTATGCAATTTCTGTTCGTTGGCTCAAACGTTTGCCGCCAGCTTCTTTCAGATTCCCCCTCACGAAGGACACCTTTGCTCTTGGCTAATACTCCCTACTGTAAAGCGTATTCGGGACTTGCACCCTATAGCTTATATCCATGCCTGACACACAAAAAGAGGTTGTCTCAAAACGGCAACCTCATTTATTTTGTCAGACATAGATTTAGGGCGTGTTTATCCACATGTTTGCTGTATAAATAAAATGGGCTGAAAGCTTGTGCCAGCAAGGCTTTTGTCGTATATTTATTATATGGCTAAGAGACATTCCAGGGTAGTTTTTAAGACCTACCAACCGACTCAGGGGTTTCTGCTTCCGCCTTCTTTAGATGAGCTTATCGATCAAAAACATCCAGTTCGCACAGTATCTGAGGTTATAGATAAAATAGATATTGATGTACTCGTCAAAAGATATGCAGGTGGGGGCGTTTCCTCTTATCATCCGCGTATGTTGTTGAAAGTTCTGGTATATGCGTATGTGAGCAATATCTATAGCAGCAGGAAAATAGAAGCTGCCTGTAAAGAAAACATACATTTTATGTGGCTGGCGGCAATGAACAAGCCCGACCATCATACTATTAACCGGTTTCGTTCAGAACGGCTGCGCTATGTATTACGTGAGGTCTTTTCGCAGGTCGTTACGCTGTTGGCCGAGGCCGGTCAGCTCACACTCAAAGAAGTATTTACAGATGGTACCAAAATAGAAGCCAATGCCAACCGGTACACTTTTGTATGGGGCAAAGCTATCAAAACAAGTCGTGAACGAATCAAGGAACAACTTAAAGAATTATGGGCTTATAGTCAGAAGGTGGCCAAAGAAGAGCTGACAGATCCTACTCCGCCCGATTTTGATAAGATAGATGCACAAAAAGTAACCGAGACCATAGCTCAGATAAATGACGCGCTGAAAGATGAACCGGTAAGTAAAGAGATCAGGCAGAAGCTTAATTATGCTGCTAAGAATTGGCCATCCAATCTTGAAAAGTATGAACAGCAGGAGAAAATCCTTGATGGAAGGAACTCATACAGCAAAACAGATACAGACGCAACTTTTATGCGCATGAAGGAAGACCATATGCGCAATGGACAGTTAAAGCCGGGCTATAACCTGCAGATATCAACCAACAATCAGTATATAGTCAATTATAGCATCCACCCCAATCCCACCGATACAACTACTCTGCCTTCGCACATCGATCAACATAAAGAACTGTATAACCAGGTGCCAAAGGTAGTTGTCGCAGATGCAGGTTATGGATCAGAACAGAACCTGCAGTATCTGGAACAAAGAGAAGTAGAGGCTTATGTTAAGCATAACTATTTTGACAAAGACCAGCATATACCTAAAACCGACAAAAAACCTTTTACACCCGACAAGCTGTTTTACAATAAAAATAAAGATGTCTATATCTGCCCCATGGGCCAGGTAATGGAAAAAGTATGGGATGGGGTACAAAAATCAGAAAACGGATTTGAGCGGAAAATATCAAAATACAAAGCCCATAACTGTGAGGGTTGTCCACTCAGAGTAGTATGCCATAAAAGCAAAGCAAACCGAACAATTGAAATATCTCATGAAGGAAACCGGCTGAAGGAGGCAGCGGTCGCAAGATTGAAAAGTGAACAAGGGGTTGCTTACCGGAAAAAACGATGCTGGGATGTGGAACCTGTCTTTGCAAACCTCAAACAAAACAAAGGGTTCCGGAGGTTCATGCTTCGCGGCAAAGAAAAAGTAGCCATAGAAGCCGGATTATTGGCAATCGCACACAACTTGAAGAAAAAAACAGCCTGAAAAACTGTTTTTTGAGGTCTTTGCTCACTTTTAGCAACCACCTCACTCCATAACGGTTTATGCATCGAGGCTTTCAGATCAAATAGGCCAAAAAAGAAAAACCGTCCCAAAATTACTTTCGAGACGGCCTCTTCTGAGGGAGTAAACGTACCGATATTTTCGCTATACAAATAAACCTATTCAGACCTGTCTCAACACCGGATTGAGTTTTATAAATATTTTGGTGTTGATTAATGTTTAGAACAATTTATAGTTGTGAGCAAAAACCACCACCAAACCGCCACCAGAGAATGTTTTTGGGGTTGAGGTTAAAAGAAAACTGGTTATTAAATTTGCTTTGTAACCTGAAGTTTCTCTAAATCAAATCCTTTATCTTTCAATCTTGAAATGATTTTTTGATATACTGTCTTGTCCATTTTGGGCGTCCTTGAAAGTATCCATAAGTATTTTTTACTTGGATGGCTTACCACAGCGTAACTATAATCCTCAGCCAAATCTATTATCCAGTATTTAGCCCGCAAGGGCCAAAAGAATTGAACTTTCAACTTTGCATTCCCTGAGTTTTTTTCAACAAACGCTTTCCCCTTAATATAAGATTGTTTACCATCAACGCTGCCTCTATTACATCTGTTTTCAACTACCAAATAGCCCTTTTCACTTAGGGTATATTCGGCGGTAGTACAATGGCAACCCTTCTGAAATCGTTGCGGATAGGATGCAATCTCATACCATTTACCGGAATATTTTTTAACATCTACAATGGGAACTGTTTCAAGTGTCTGGGACTTTAAATTAGCTGACGACATAGCAATAAAAATTGTGAAGAAAATCCAATAGATTCTATATTGTTTATGCATTGAATAGGTTTCGCTTTACAAAAATACGATTTAAATACCGATGTACTATTTTGGTATTTGACTAACCATGACTAAAGAAGTAAATTAAAATTGTATTTTATAAATGAAGTTTGGAAATAAGCCAAGTTGATATGTTGTCATTATCGTTCTGCTTCCGCCATCGTAATTTTGAGAGAATACGTTCTGGTGATTAGTTACATTTTGCAGGTCAAGTGAAAATGATTGTGATAGTTTTCTGTTCTTGCTATTCAGCACAAAACCAGCTTTAATATCCATCCTGAAATAATTATCATAGCGACTGGTATATGCGTATGTTTCACCTTTCAGTATGGTATTTCCAAGTTGTTGTGACGCTTGCAAATCAATAGGGGTATAATACCGTCCACCTGCATTGGTTATTTTAATGTCTGTTGATATTTTATTCCTTTTTGCTTTTCCTACGTTAAATTCTTTGCCGCCTAAGATGTTATAAACATATTTCCCGTTAAATGCAGTGTTATGCTCAACCCCATCACTACCTTTATATTTTGATTCATAAACTGAAGATGTGAATAAACCATAGTACCCTTTGCTGAAAAATTTCTCAATAGTTAGTTCTGCGCCATAATTTTTACCTGTGCCGTTATTTTTCAGGTTAGCTTCCAGATCGGGCTTGAAACTGGCCCCTGTGTTCAGCATAGAATAAGAACTAGAAAAAGAGTCAACCGGCACATCGAACAGGTATTGATAGTAAACTTCTGCTTTAATTCTCCAGTCTTTAAGCGGTTGCCAGTCGTAGCCAAGCACCAGGTGATGACTTTTTGTAAACCCGAGGCTTTTATTGCTGCCTGCATATGTACCGCTTTGGTTTTCAATCTGGTTATAGTACATATTTATAGGCTGCATTTGTGAATGTAATCCGTACCCAAAACTGAAACTACTCTTATTGCTGATATCATACTTTAAACCGAGACGTGGCTCTATAGAAAAGGAGGCATCATTTAAAAATAGCTTCTGCGAATGCAACCCTGCGTTGAGTGTAAATTTCTCTGTAATATTGTATTTAGCATGTATATAAGCCTGCGCCAGATTGGTAGAACTATTATTATCCCAAATCTGCTGCCAGTCAGGCATATTTCTTCTGGTTCTGTAATAAAGGTTTAGGTTCATCAATTCGTCCTGAACGCCGACTTTGAAGAATAACCTTGAATTGACTTTCAGGTTATAGCTTGTGGCAAACTCATAAGCTGTTTTAGTTACTTTTTCATCTTCTAAACTGCGGTTATTTCCAACGGAGTCAATATTGGATTGCAACTGAGTGTTTTTAGAATAATTGATACCAATAGTAGAAGTTATGTAGGATTGCTTATTGATGGTTTTAACATGCTTGATCCCGGCAATACCGATGGCGCTGCTGAGGTCTGTATTATCCTGTGGTGAATAGAGCGAGGTTGATTTGCCTCCGGTAATAGAGATATTGCTGGATGCCAGAATACCGAATAAAGTAAAAGTCCCCAGCTTTGTATTGCCGCTGTTTATCTTGAATGACAGATCCTGATAGGCAGGCGTGGATGGAGTGCCAATATTAATTCCCAATAATGGTGCAATCGCTGCAACTGAATGACGATAACCAATAAGGTACGATGATCCGTTATCTTTATTTATCGGGCCCTCTGTCATTCCTTCAAGACCGGTGATCAGTCCAAACTGAAGTGTACTCTCTCGTCTTTCAGTGTTGCCATTCCTGAACCCCAGATCAAATACACCAGATAGAGCATTGCCGTATTCAGCCGGAAACGCTGAAGTAAAGAAATCTGAACTCTTCAGCATGTTGGTATTTAGTGCGCTCACAGCACCTCCTGTGGTGCCAACTGTAGCAAAGTGATTTGGATTTGTAACATTCATTCCGTCTATTCGCCATAATACTCCTGTCGGAGAATTACCCCTTATAACAATATCATTTCTGGAATCGTCAGGCGCACTTACCCCCGCAAAATTCGCAGCCAGACGTGCCGGATCACTTCTTCCACCAGCATAGCGATTCACTTCTTCCATCGAAAAAGTTCTTGCACTTACAGTTGCTAATTGATTGATAACCCCTGCCTTGTTGGAACCTTTTATCACTACCTCGTTCAGGCGCTTGAAAGTTTCCTCCATGCTAATATCTAGTATTGTCTCTTTGCCAGAGTTAACCACAACATTGGGTATAATTACATCTTTGTAACCTGTGTAAGATACTTTAACTTCATATCTGCCCGGAGCAATATCAGTGAGAACGTAATTCCCATTCAAATCTGTCAGAACACCGCTCTTTACTGTATCATTGTTCAATTGGGTAACGGCACCTATAATCGGTGCCTGAGATAATTTATCGATAACAATGCCTCTTATTTTCTGTTTATTGTTTTGGGCTGCACATAGGTTTCCTATGGCAATAAAAACAATACTAAATAATACTTTCGTTAATTTATTGCTCATCATTGTTTTATGAATTTTTTAGTAATCACGGTGTTCATTGTCGCAAAATTTACTATGTATATACCTGATGGATAATTGCTTGTTTCTACTGTTATTTTAGAAGGCATGGTCACTTTTTCTGAATAAACAAGTTGGCCTATAATATTATAAATTTTCAAGTTTGCATTCTG
>CAIUZK010000270.1 GCA_903903635.1 uncultured Bacteroidota bacterium | reverse complement strand
TGGAAGCCTCAATGAGGCACTTCTGGTTGAATCCTGTGTCCTCGTTAAAGACATCACCACAGAATATACAATCCTGGTTGGACTTAATGATAATCCGCAGTCACACCGGACGCTTAATTTTACCGGAATTATATCTGAGGAAAGATAAACGTTCACCAGTGGTTTATTGCACCGGGTTAATTAGCCATTTGCAACACACCCGTCAACTAGCCGATATGGTACAGAAACAACTCTGATAATTATTGGTTTATAAAAAACAGAATACAGATACTAAATGTACCTAAATCAATACATTTATAAACCACTTAGTTAGAAGTCTTGCATGAAAATCTCGATACACACATCGTAAATATCTTCCCCAACTCTTTCACATACTTCAAATGCCTGAGTCAGTAAACGATTACGATCTGCCGCCTCCTTCTCTGTATAAGACGGTTGCTTTGTTTCATGATTGATATAATCCGCAAAGTTGTCATCAGGATGGAAGTTCAAATCTTCTGCCAATAGATCTTTGAAAAATGTCTGCACGTCCTCGATTGTCTTAATTTCTGTTATCATAAAAGTTTAATTGAAGCTCAACAACGAGTCTGATATTTCTTTGTACTTCTGGTCTGGAATTGTCTTCAAATAGTGTTCCGTTGTCTTTGAAGAGGAATGCCCTAACGCATCTGTGATAAAACTTGTGGGTGTACCAGATAACTTGAGATGGGTGGCGAAGCTATGCCGGGCAAGGTTCAGAACAAGTGGCACATCAAAATTCAATTTCTTGCCGATACGATTTAATGTCTTGTTCGTCATCCGCTGCTGAGTCGCTCTGCTGTTCTCTTTCTCTATCGCGGTCTTACATTTGTTCAATACAGGAAATATATAATCGTCCGGATTACCTGGTTTATTTCCCCACCTTTCAATAATGGCTCTCATCTCATCATGGATATAAACTATGATCTGCTTGTCAGCCACAGTATTGGTTCGCTTTGTTTTTTCTCTGACGAATGATAATGTGTCTCCTTTAAGGTCCTTGAATTTCAGGTAACAGAAATCTTTAAAATTCTGACCGTTTGCAAGGAACAAAAAGAAAAAATAGTCGCGGGATCTTTTCTCTCTCAATGTAGTTCCCTGAAAGTCCCAAAGTTTTTTAAGGTCAGGCGCGTATAGTACCGATTTGCTCTTGACTGAAGTACCAATTGTGTAATTCCTAAACGGATAGTGCTTCTCACTAATGAACCCGCCCTTTATCCCGCGATTAAAAATTGTCCTCAAATTTCTAAGGTATATCTGTACTGTGGTAGCACTGTTGCCTTCTTTGAACATGAAGTTTCTATAGCCGTTCAGCCATGTAGACGTAATATCCTCAAGGTATAATTTCGGTTTGTAGCTCTTCAAAGACTTCATGGTGCATGACATATTCTTGCCCGTTTTGATTCTGTCCTCTTTTGCGCACTCGCTAATATATTCCTCAAAAAGGAACGTAGCATCTGTCTTTGAGGAAGCGAACAAGTCAGTTTCCGAACGAAACAACCGAGTGAACGTCTCCTTGTTCGGATTCGGCATGCGTTCCAATGTTTTTTCTGCCTTGTCTTTGTATTCGTTTATCTGTCTTCGTAACTCTTTTATGTCCAAGCTCCCGCCACGGCCCATGGCTTTTGTAAAGTCTTCCTTGGTTGAGTACATTCGAAGACCCACCTTAAATTGGTCTGCATTGATGCTAACTCCAAGCTGTATCGGGCATAGTTGTGTGCCCTTTTTAGGGAATCTTTTATCCCAGTGTACATTGACACTATAGTTTTTGTCTTTCATATCTTTCTCCTTTCTCTTAGCGAATATGCAGGTAATCTATCATTGTGCTGCAGGAATGAACTGACTTTACTTTCACTCCCCAAAAATCAATTCGAAGATGCGAGAAATAGGGATACGCAGTCCGCTGATCTGCGCTATTGATATGCTAAGGTTGTAGGAAATGAATTTGCAGAAAGGAAATAAAAGTTCTGCTTGTGACCTTCTAATGGTTTTGGGATCCTTGATTAAAAGGTCAAATGACCTTTTATGCGTTCTTGCTTATTTTAAGAATGCTAATCTCTGAACAAAAAGATTAAACCCTAACTGCTCAAAAAATTCTTAAAAAATCGGTATCGTTGAAACGATATTTCTATAAATAATCGATGAAGAGTTGCATACACCAGGTCCATTACCGATTTGCCTTATAGCTAATCAGTATATATCTATTGCTTTATGAACATTGCCATATAAAAAAACGCTCTTAATCCATTCCATAGGAAATCAAATGTTACAATAATTACTAATAATTACTGCATCAATTTGGAACAGAATAATCATTTGTCATTATTTGCCTTAAAGATTTCATACCATTTATCCGTACCATATAGGATGTGATACTCATCGACACTATGGAGTCTTCCATCCTCAATTAGGGGAGACTTCTGAAATACTGTCCAGGGACCGTCATTTTTACGAATCGGCTCAATACCGTATGTATATCCTCCAATTTCAAGTATTCCATATTTCCATTCGCCGACGAGTGGAACCATCGCCATGCCTATTAAATGTGATACCGTAGTTTCCCCATTGAACATGGGGTAATCCAATATACGCTCAAGGGATCCGTTCAACACGACTGCTTTCTCTAATGGTATTCGGTTATTTATTTTGTCAAGAAACTTTATTACCGTGTTCTCTTCAATCTCGAAGCGTTTAGCCAAACGTCCTACCGAAGGTTGGTAGTCGCGAATTATTTTCGCCAACTTTTCATTTAGTATGTCCTCGTCTCCTTTTCTTTTCTCAGTGCGTTCAAGAAGTTCGCCTATTGATATGTATTCAACTTCATCATCCCTGAATTCATCATGATTGAATATATCATTCAGGCTTAGTTCCTTTTTCCTTCTCTTCTTAATCGGTATAACCTTCTGGTCACGGCCTAAACTTGCATTTCGAACAATTTCTTCTAATATACCGTATGCTTTCTCAATAGGAAACCTAAGCCCCTCAAAAGCCGTGTATTTCTTGAGACTTACTTCTTTCTTACACTTACTGTTACTGCACCTTCTGGAAAAAGGCTCCTCACCTTTGATAAAAGACTTATTGCCACATTTAAGGCAAACAAATTGTTCTTGCCACTTATAACCGTCAAGTTCCACGAGTATTTCGTGTTCTCTATTTTTTTCCATGTTAATGTATTCTCAAGCCAAAGTATAACAATTGAATGAGTATTCGCATGATGGTAATATAATCCATCCAGAAACCCGTTCAGATACCTAAGTTACAAATCCTTGAACAGACGCTTGCCCCCTAGGAGGTTAATGTAACTCAATTGGAGGCAAGTCAGGGTAGATTTGAAAAATAAATACAAACATGGATAGAAATTCTAAAACATTATGCGGATCAAAAAACAATCAAGTTCGCTGCCGGGAGGTTAATCTAAGTCAATCCAATACACACGACGGTAATTTTATAAAAAAAAGCAAAATGGACAGAAATTCTAATTCTTTATGTGGATCTAAAAATATTCAATCCAACCGCCGGGAGGTTAATCTAAGCCAATCCGATGCACCCCGCGGTAATTTTATAAAAAAAAACAACATGGATAGAAATTCTAATTTTTTATGTGGGTCTAAAAATATTCAATCCAACAGCCGGGAGGTTAATCTAAGCGAATCAGATACACACGAAAATACCTTTGAAAAAAAATTAGAAAATATGCAAACAGCAAAAATCATCCAAAAATTCTACTCGAAATCGCAAGCCCAAGCTCACGCACAATACCTCCGCGCCAAGGCAAAAAAAGAAAATGTCTTGGTGGCAAAAATCGAAGTCGTAAATGCCTACGACCTATATGTTACTAATGGCTGGTTTAAGAAAAGGCCTTTCAAGAACCTGGGCTCTCCAACTGTCGATTCGTATTTGGTCATTGTTTACAGCACTGCGAACGTGATCGCGCCGGTCGAGGTTAAGAAAATCCAAAAGAAAATTAAAGAGGCGCTAAAGAAAAATACTGTACGCACTTCTTTCTTTATAGTTAAGCTCACACCTAAGCAGGTTAACGAAATCGGAATGGCTAAAGTGAATCACAATGGCTCCCTTACGAAAACTATCGGTTTCAAGTACAAGCACCTTACCCAATGCTCCGAGGGTAAAGATAAAATGCGCCTCTCGTTAAATCCAATAGGTATGCATTATTCTATAGCGGCATAAATAATACAACAAGCATTTACGGTTTTAAAATAGCGGTTCAAAAAATACGCGAAAACCAACCTGGCGGAGCTATGCCTGGTATTGACCAAAAGTTCTTTGAAAGGCTGGATAATGGGATCGAAACACCACCATTATTATTAATTGTTAAGAGTAAAACCAATTGATTTCACAATTATTATTTAACCGGAAAGCTGGCGCCATTAAAAATAAAGGACAGCATTAAAACACACAGTTATGACAAACGTAAACACAACAAACAGCAGCAATTTCCCAAACATGAATGCTCCAGAATTCGTAAGTATAACACGCAATCCAATCGATCTGCGAATTCACACTCTACTAACCGAAATGGGTTATAATAACACACCAGATGCCTTCTTCATTGAAACATCTAAACTCTTCAATTTCTATGACAGTCCAGTAATCGACATGGAAAATAACGTAGTAACTCATGCCCCGGATGTCTTGGCAGCGATTGCAAATGGGGTAACAAGTATGATTGTTTATCAGGTAAATATGACATCTGCACAGATGCGGATATTTATAGCTCTAAAACACAAGTATCATTCCAGAAATCTTATTGCGTCCTTCAACACAATCAAATTCTATGAAGAATATCTGGCAACAAATCCAGAGGGCATAAGGCTATCAGCCTCGTTAGAAAAAGATACAACCAGGGAGAAAATCGCTATGCTGATGCAAACTAGCGATTCCACCATCAAAAGAATTAAAGAGGTTGGTGAAAACAAGTTTGATCAGCTGGGATTAATTGAACAAGGCCACATGTCCTTTAAAGAAGCTATGGGCCAAATAAAATCGGAAAGAATGGCTGCAAGTACCGCTGCAAGAAATGCAGCTGTAGAAATTTTACCATCGCTAACATCTCCTGAGCCAACAACAGAATACTACAGCGAACCCGCCATCAGCGTAGGAATTAAAAATCCGACACTGACATATCCCGAACGGTATTATGAAGAAACCGAACCGGCAAATGAAATATCGGCTCTTGAATTAACTCCAGCGCAAGACGATTTATACTATGAAGACGGTGGCAATCTGGTAAACGATGGCTCTGTCAAAAATGAACAAACCAGCAACACACCTATTATTCCTGAATTTCTCGCCGGAACATTTACTGTAACCGGGTACGGCACACTTGAAATAAGTGTAACCGACAATATTCCAACAGTGACCGTCAATGGTAAAACGATAGCCAACATGTCTTACACACCGGTACTGAATCGTGAAAGCGAAAATGGCGTTGCTCAGTCTTTTATCCTATCGCAACCTGGTAAGAACGGATTCAATATTCAACTTACAATTGAAAATTTTTCACAAGCAGCTTAATTCATTCTTTCAGTATCCAAAAAGTCATCTACTAAATTTTAACAATCAAGAATTATGAAACAGAAAAACACAAAAACTAACAGCGCAAAGAATATCAAGTATGATTACAAAGAGATCCTCGTAGCACAAATCGAGAATCTAAAACATCAATTATTGGTGGCCAGCTTCTTCTCTGGAGTTGGAGGCTTTGACAAAGGTGCAAGACGCGCAGGTTTTCAATCTATAATCCAATCCGATTGGGAGATAAAAACAGGCAGAGCATTTGAGCAAAATATCCCGTGGGATTCAAACTGCAACATCCATGAACTCTTGCAAAGCGAAGGAATATTCCTTGCTGGAAAAAGAACCGGTGACATCACCAAGATGAATTTCTCGGACATTCAAAAGTATGTCAAGGACCATTTGAAATTGATTTTATCCCCAGGAGATCTAAGCGTAATAATTGGTGGCCCTCCTTGCCAAGACTACTCAAAATGCAACAATCATAGGAATATCAACGGGTGGAGAAACCAGTTAATCTTCCCGTACTTGAGAATGATTGCTGCAGCGAAGCCAAAGGTTGCGTTAGTTGAACAGGTGCCTGATGTATTATGCGAAAAGTTCTTTCACATTTGGTGCCGTATAAAACTTGAACTAAATACAATGAAAGATTACATCTGGGACTACCGGATAATGAATGCTATGAATTATGGTGGTCGGCAAAATAGAAAACGGTTAATTATCATGCTGGTTCGTAGAGACCTGGGAGTGCCTGTAAGTTTTCCGGAACCTACTTCGCCTGATTTAACTAAAGTTGCTGTTCAAAGCCTGTTGCCTGATGTGTACAATTTTTCTCCAGGTCAATTTTCTGATGATATTAAATCTGCCAAGGATAATGTTTTTTGTACAATGACAGCCACAGGCAGTGAATATTTTTATGGCATTGATGGTGTAAGAAGAAAGCCTACTATGAAAGAACGCCTGGTATTGACGGAATTGGAAGGTTTGAACCTCAAAGGTATCGGCGAAACCGCGCAAAAGAAAATGGTGGGCAACATGGTACAGCTATCACTATCCGAGGCCTTATTTAACCATATCAAACGCGAAATCTTAAAAGTTGTTGACTAAAAAAGGTCAAATGACCTTTTTAGATAGCCTCCAGATATAAACTGTATCAATATCATCCCGGCTTTCTCGTTTACGTTCCAAAAAGCCTTCGGTTCAGGAATTGTCTTACATCTTCGCATCATTAATTAATCTTTAAACAACAAAAATCATGAGTAAATCTTCAATCGAGTGGACAGAAGAAACATGGAATCCCGTAACCGGCTGTTCCAAAATATCGGCAGGATGTAAAAACTGCTATGCTGAAATTATGGCCAGAAGGCTACACGCAATGGGCGTAGCCAAGTATATTGATGGGTTCAAAGTTAGGTTGCACCCAGATAGTCTTGACCTTCCTTATAGTTGGACAAGACCGCGAACTGTATTTGTCAATTCAATGAGTGACCTGTTTCATCCAGAGGTGCCGTTCGAATTCATTCAATCGGTATTCAAGGTCATGAATGAAAACCCAATACATACATTTCAGGTACTTACAAAACGATCTGCCAGGTTACTGGAACTAAGCGACAAGCTTAGCTGGGCACCAAACATTTGGATGGGTGTATCTGTTGAAGACGAAAGAGTCACCGACCGAATTGATCATCTTAGACAGACAAATGCAATGGTGAAGTTTCTATCCTGCGAACCGTTAATCGGACCATTAAATAACCTGAACCTTGACGGGATTGATTGGGTCATCGTTGGCGGCGAAAGTGGACCAAGATCAAGGCCCATGAGAAAAGAGTGGGTAACTGAAATACGGGACAGGTGCTTAGAATATGATGTTGCATTCTTCTTTAAACAATGG
>CAIUZK010000269.1 GCA_903903635.1 uncultured Bacteroidota bacterium | reverse complement strand
CCATGAGTAAAAGTACAAATTTTAGCGGACAGCCGATTCTTAATCAACTAATAATGTTTTTGGATAAAGGAAAGATAAGAAAGATAGCAATGCAAAACGGATCAGACAGGTATGTTAAGAAGTTTTCCACCTATAATCATTTGGTGGTAATGCTTTTTGTGGCGTTTGAAGGCTATCATTCTATCAGAGAAGTAGTTTTGGGTTTGCTAGCGAATGCTCATAAACTATCCCATTTGGGTTTATCCTATGTGGTACGACGCAGCACCTTTTCAGAAGCTAACCAACGGCGCAGGAGCAAGGTATTTGGTGATATATACATGAGCGTTTACCGGAGATATGCTTCATGTTTAGCGGACAGCCGGTTGAGCGATGCGGATATGAAGCGTCTTTACATTATGGATTCAACGACCATATCGCTTTTTAAAGATATTTTAAAGGGTGTTGGTCGCAACCCAAAGGAAGGCAAGAAAAAAGGAGGTATAAAGGCACATACGATAATAAAAGCCGATGAAAACGTACCTTTTTTAATCCGCTATAGTGAGGCTGTCCGTCACGACCATACGTTTTTGAAAGAGGTACACCATTTGCCCAAGGGTTCAATCATTACTTTCGATAAAGGGTATGTAGACTATGCCCAGTATGAGCAGTTTACAAAATGTTCGATATGGTATGTGACACGGTTGAAAGATAACGCCCTCTATGAAGCCCGCAGTGAGTATGATATTCCCGACGATACCGATTCAGGCGTACTAAAAGACGAGGAAGTAGTACTTTATTATGGAGAAAAAAAGAAAGAAGAGCACAGAGCACGGCGTATAGCTTACTGGGATAGCGAAAACGGTCGTTTATTTGAATTCATTTCCAATAACTTTGAGCTGACAGCCGAAAAAATTGCAATGATATACAAGAAAAGATGGCAGATAGAACTATTATTTAAGCAGCTAAAGCAAAACTTTCCGCTTAAGTACTTCTTGGGCGATAACGAGAACGCAATAGAAATACAAGTATGGGCTGCAATGCTTGCGAATTTGTTAATAACACTGGTAAGGATTAAAATTAACCGCAAATGGGCTTTTTCAAACATGGTGTCCATTATCAGACAACAACTAATGAGCTATATCAACATATATAGCTTCTTAGAAGACCCCGAAGGGAGTTGGCGTCAGATTATCAGAGAAGATAAAGAGGCTTATCAAAATTCGCTTTTCCCTGAAATGCAGAGGGCTTACTTTTAGAAAACATAAAGAATGTACGTGAATATCAGTCAAGTAAAAAGAAAAATTAACTATATTCCGGTTTTACCGGACAACAATGAATTTGAAATTAAAGAAATAAATTTAAAACTATACAAGTATGAAATTTGTAGTATCCAGCTCAGAACTTCTTGGTCATCTGCAGGCCATAAGCAGGGTAATCAGTTCGAAGAATTCACTTCCGATACTCGATAATTTTCTTTTTAGCCTTTCAGGGAACAACCTTGAGATAACTGCATCAGACCTCGAATCGACGCTTAT
>CAIUZK010000268.1 GCA_903903635.1 uncultured Bacteroidota bacterium | reverse complement strand
AATTTGACAATTATTTAAAAAGCAGCATTGATAAAAAATTTTTGTTAATCGGAGAGTTGAATTAAAGAATGGCAATTTATTGTCATTAATTAATAATAAATTTAAAAAACAGTTTGGTTGTTCGTCTCAATATTTTTTTGCAACTAAAACCATAAATCCGATTCAAAAATTATGAAAAATTTGCCCTGCCTGAGTTGATTGCCTAATTAGTCCTTCAACTTTTTACAACCATGCGGTATTGGATTCTATGTTTGCGTTTTTGCTCTATGGCCTTGAACATTTCGGCAGCAGGCACAAACTCCATTTTGCGTGCTTTGGCTTTATCATAGGCCTTGATACAGGCATATTCGTCCAGCTCTTCCAGCATCTTCTCATAATCCTTCATAGGAAGTATCACGGCACTTTTTTGCCCTCTGCTATCTGTTACAAACTGAATTTTCATATTAAGGGGTTTATAGCGAATTTATATAAATAAGCTGGTATAATCGTTTTCAGGATCTATGGGTTAAAAGCCAGCCCTTACCCTAACTGTAAATTTCAGCCTGCTAACATTTCATGAGCTCACATTGCAGTTCTCTTATTTGTAATTCTTTAATGAATATGCAACCAAACAAAATATTTTCTATTTTGGGTTATCGTTACTGAGGATAAATTGAGCCTAAGCCTAAAAATACATGGCTACTCTATTTTTATCATTATATTTATACCCTGCTGAGGCGGGCTTAGAAATTTATTAAGAAATAATATATAGGAGATGATCAATAAATCAAAGCGAATAACACCTTCCATAACGATGGCTGGCATCTTTATGGCTGCCCTGTTTGTAGCCTGTAGCTTGCAGGCGCAGGAGTACGACAGTCTGGCGGTAAAATATAAAAATGAAGATGCTGTTGTTGCCCATTATACCCGTCACCTCGTGATATCAAATGAAGGTGGTGAACTGGTGGCCAACAGTTATTTTACCAAGGAAAAATTGTTTATCACCGATCTTTCCCGCGGTGTTTATAACACTGATTACTTCTTTCACAGTGATTTTCACCAACTGAATGATCTTACTGCTGTAGCCATGTTGCCAACAAAATCAGGATACAGGAAGGTACCCTGTTACAATTTTGCAGAGGTCAACCCGGAGCGGGATAATGTATTTTACGATGATAACCGTTATGTGATAGTATCTTATTCCGGACTTTTGAAAAACTCGGTAACCCGCACCAGGTATGCCATCGAGCACACCGATCTTCATATGATTCCTGCATTTTCCTACCAGGGCAATCTGCCTGTAGACGAGGCTATATTTGAAGTGACTGTACCCAATTATGTAAACATGGGTTTTGTACTGAAAGGCACAGATACCGGCATGATTCACAAAACAGTTGAAGAGAAAGCAGGTAAGATTACTTACAAATTCACGATAAACAATGTAAAGGCAGTTAAGGACTACGATCATGTTCCATCGGGCAATTACTATATTACACATATCATTCCTTATATCACTTCCTACAAACTTTCGGAGGCAAGCAAGAAAGTAGATATGCTGGGCAATCCTGATCAGTTGTATAAGTATATGTACAAGAATGTGAGGAACCGTAACCTCAAGGAAGATACATTGCTGAATAATACGGTTGCTGAAATCACCAGATTTGATGTAAGCAAAAGAGATAAGGCGATGCACATTTACCAGTGGGTACAGAAGAACCTGCACTATATCGCATTTGAAAAAGGGCTCGAAGGATTTGTGCCTCGTGATGCGGCACAAGTGTTGAAAAGGAAATACGGAGATTGTAAAGACATGGCAGGAGTACTGGTTACCATGTGCCGTAAAGCCGGGCTGGATGCATATTTCACATGGATAGGCACCAGGGATATCCCCTATTCTTTCAATGAAACACCGCTGCCGTTGGTGTGCAATCACATGATATGTGCATTGAAACTGGGCGACGAATGGATCTTTATGGATGGTACACATCCTTACATCCCATTCGGGCAAAACCCGGGTGGTATACAGGGTAAGGAAGCCATGATAGCTATCGACGAAAAAAATTACAAGATCGTAACCATTCCCGTTACTTCATCTGATAAGAACCAGTTGGTAGACAGTACTTACATGAAATTCAACAACTTTAGAATCACAGGTACGGTTAAGCAGTCTTATACAGGCTATAAAGCATGGGAACTGGGCGTGAAAAAAATGTACATTAAAGGAGACGATTGGGATAAGGAAGTATTGAGTCTTACTGAAAGAGGTTCGGATAAATACAGGAAGGATAAACATGCAGTGTACACTGGTCTCACTCCGGATAAAAGCGCGACAATTGAAGCTGAATTTACGGTTGATGATTATGTGCATAAAGCAGGCAAACAAACCTACATCAATATGAATGTGCGGCATACTTTTGAAGATAACAGGATAGATACAGAGGATAGGAATTTCCCGGTATACTTCAACTATCAGCACCTGACAAAAGAAGTGGTTGTACTGGAGATACCTAAAGGATATAAAGTATCCTACCTGCCTAAATCTTCACAGGGATCAGTAGATGGATTGTGGAGCTACAAAATCACCTACAAGGCAGAAAAGAATAAAATTACTTTGATAAAGGAATATGAGTTAAGCGCACTTGCGGCAAGCCCGAAAATGTTTGCGGCAAATAATAAAATGGTTGACGAACTTAAAAAACAATACAGGGAAACCGTAGTGCTAACTGGCAAATAATTACTAACTAACATGAGAAAAATTTCCGTATTTTTTATACTTTTTTCTGCATTTGCTGTATCTGTTGCAGCACAGAAAAAACATACCAATAAAACCCATACTCCTGAATGGGCTGAAAAGGCATATATACACGATCTTCCCCCTGAATATGCCCATGAAGCGGCTTTAATACTGCTGAATGATGTTTCGCTCGACTACAGGGTTGAGGGCAAGGGAATAGAGGTTTACTATACCCATCACAGAATTATAAAAGTCATTGACGAACGGGGAATAGAAATGTTCAATAAGGTGTCTATTCCGGTAGGATCAAGAACAAGAGTACCCTTGATAAAAGCCCGTACCATATTGCCAAACGGAAAGGTGCATGAGATTGCCAAGGACATGATAAAAGTAACCAAGAACGAATACGGGCAATATGAGATCGTGTTTGCAATGGAAGGTGTGGAGCGCTTTGCCGAGGTAGAATTGCTTATCAAGGAAATACGCCGGTTTTCTTTATTTGGTAATGAATCGTTTCAATACCCGGTACCGGTAGCCAGTACTCACTTTGATATCTCCTATCCAAGGGATATTGTGTTTGAAGAGAAAGGCTACAATGGCTTTCCTGATGCAAAAGATACTTTGCTGAATAACCGCAGGCATATCAATATTGCTGTTAACGACATTCCGGCGCTGCACGGTGAACCGAACAGTTACTATAATCTTCATCGCCAGCGCGCCGAGTACAGGATACATAAATTTATTGATGAAAATCTTATTGATTCAGCAAAGATTTATACCTGGGATCACTTTGCCCGCAGGCTATTCGATGAGAATTATGTTATTACTGAAAAAGAGCGTGCCGCCGTTAATAAATACCTCGACAATCTGAATGCCCGCCCTACAAATAAGGAACAGGTAAACATAAAGAGAATTGAAGATGGTATCAAGAACAACATTGTTTTGTATCCTGATATGGATGATGAGAACGATGACCTGGATAGCATCATAAATAACAAGGCAGCAACTCCTGCCGGATATATTAAACTCTTCGCAGCTTGTTTTTCACAGGCAGAAGTAAAGCATGAACTTGGCGCCACATACAACAGGCAGGAGCATCGTTTTGATAAGGATTTTGAAAACTGGGGCAATCTGGATTATTATCTATTCTACTTCCCTAATCAGAAAAAATTCCTTTCTCCTACCAGTGTATATTACCGTTATCCTGTTGTGCCTGAAGAAGCGCTCTTTACCAAAGGGGTATTTTGCTCTATCCCTCCTAAAACGGATGTGGTCAATCCGCTAATGGAATTCAAAACAGTAGCCCCGTTACCATTAAATGAAAATCAGCACAATATCGCGGCAGGTGTATCTTTCAATAAAGACATGGATGCCCAGGTAGATGTCGCTTATTCTTACACAGGTTACCTGGCCACTGAGATCAGGAAGTCATTGTTGCTTGGATCAAAAGACAAAGAAAAGGACCTTATTGAGAAGGTGGTGAACATTGCCGGAAAGCCGGAACAAATTCTTAAATACACCATCTCCAACCCTGAAATTCAAAAGTCTTACAGCAATGCACCATTGGGCATTACTGCAACTGTAAATACAGATGGCCTGGTAGAAAAAGCAGGCAAGACCTACCTCGTAAAAGTGGGTTCACTTATAGGACCTCACAGCAGCCTCTATAATGAAAAAAACAGGGTAATGCCGATTGACCTCGACTATCCGGTAAGCATGAGCAGAACCATTACCATAAACATACCTAAGGGCTACAAGGTATTGAATCCTGAAGCACTGAAAATGCAGAATGACTATGTGAACCGCGACCTTAAGGCAGTAGTAGCATTCCGTTCAGGTTATGAATTGAAAAAGGATAAGAAAAACGGAGACAAACTGGTGGTGACTATTATTGAAATATACCCACAGGTTCATTTCTCTGCCGCTGATTTTGAGCGGTTCAAGGGTGTGGTGAATACCGCTGCTGATTTCAGTAAAGTAACTTTATTGATGACAAAGAAGGGATAGTTATACCGCTAGTAAAATATTCTTGTATAAAGGAGAAGTTGGACCAGTTAGAATGGTTTCACCTTCTCCTTTTTTGTTGCTCTCTCTTGAAGCCAAACAGCTTAACCGACAGGCCGGGGAATAGCTGTTTGAAATTGTTGTCAGCAATAATTTCCGGGTACAATGATATTCCTGATTTTAAGCGGAACCCCATAAAAAACCTAAACGTATTCCTCTGAAAATAGTCGCCGTTTCTTATGAACAAGTAACCTACCCCGCCGGATACTGATTTTACTTTCAGACCGAGCACATCCTCATCATTGCCTGATGCCCCTGTTTCCAGGTTTACAAAGTAATTCTGGTACATACTCTGCCCGCCAAATTCGGCCTGGCTGAATAAGAATAGCGAAGAGAGATACACGCTCGTGAATTGGAAATTATCAGGATCTGTCTTATGCGGGCTAAAGTGAAGTTTTGTAAGACCCAGTTCAGCGCTCGGCGCTAATGTATTTCTTACAAGGCCGGCAGCAAGATTGACATATACAGCCAACTTGTTTCTGCCGTAGCCACCGGGAGCGCCGAGGTTACCATGAGGCAGTATTTCTGATGACCGGTACATTTTGTCGTAAGCTCTGTATGGGTAGTAATCCACTGTAGACTTTGTTGGTACGCTGTATGGGAAATTATACTCCGGATTAAGTTTATTAGGAGGTATGGCCTTTTTAAGCGTATCAACAACGGCAGTTATCAATCCCTTATCGGCCAGCAAGGTATCTATGTCGGCATAATTATTGAGGCAAAAGGTAATCTGAACAGGAAAGTCATAAAAATGTGCATGGTCGCTTCTGTCATTGGGCTTTTTCTGTAGGGTTATGTGCACCGTATCCTGCTCCAGCTTAAGCCTTGCAACTTCATCATTTTGCTTTACAAATAGCACGCCATCCGCCTCATATTTCTTGAACCTGATGATCCGGTCTCTTTTCTCTTCTGTCACAACATAATCAATACGAACATTGCCTGTTGCAGGTATAGAATCTTTGTAAAACGCTATATCCTCCATAAACGAATACAATACGCTATCCAGGTGGTTCAGCATATCATAATCGCTAAGGTCAGCCAGCTCAACAATCATCTTCTCATTTTTGCGAAGATGTGCGGTATGTATGTTTTTGACAAAAGGAGGGTATATATTGAATAGCTTGTCTGCCTGCGAAAATCTTGGCGCAAATTCGTTCTGGGCAAACACTTGACCAGTGAGTACTGTAACTAAAAACAGCAGGCAAAAAACAGATTTATTCATAAGCACTCGTTTTCTGAATTAGTTTATTTGTTGGTTTTGATGCGCTGTGTTGTTACTACTTGATAATTCTGATTTTGGCTTTGCCTGTTTAGCGCTAGTTGTTGCTTGTACTTCATTTCCAGTTCTTCCATTATTTTTTGCGACCGGTTTTCTCCCAGGTCATTAAAATGCACAACAGGCATCTGGCTGGTCACTGTGGCGCTATGCTTAACCGGTGCAGGCTGCCGGCCCTTCGCATTTGTGTTGAGCTCGTTTATATGCAGCACCCTCATAGCCATTTCTAAGGGCATTGGCGATGCCATATTGTTGGTCAGTTGATCATGGCTAACCTTATTATTTACCACTGATTTTGAAATTGGCGCAACAGTAAATTCAGACTTAGGCTTCCTCCTTATTCCTGCAACCTTTGTAGTGCCACCATTAGCTGGCTGCTTCTTTCGCAATGGTGAAGCAGTGGCTCTTTCCGATACCGGTTCTTTTTTGGCAATCGCAGGTGTCGGAGGATTGGGTGCTGCGATTATTGTTGCCTTATTTTTTGCCGCTACCGGTGCATTCCTATTGGTACTGTTATGCGGCACAAACTTATAGATTGAAGCCATGCTTACAAGTATCAGCAAAACGGCTGCGGCGGCCAATTTGTACTTAAGTGCAAATATCCTTGCCGGCTTTTTATCCATCCTTGCCTGTAGTTTTTCCCAGGCTTCCTCATTTCCAAAAACTATACCGCCAGACAGGGTACTGATTGTTTCCAGTTTTTTCTTTACCTCTTTATCACTTTCCATAATATTCATTTCACGTTTTCTTTTATCACTTTTTGCAGTTGTATTCTTGCCTTACTTAACTGAGATTTCGATGTTCCTTCGGTAATGCCGAGAAGCCTTGCTATTTCCTTGTGAGCGTAACCTTCAATCACAAAAAGATTAAACACAGTGCGGTATCCTGCCGGAAGATCCATCACCAGTTTGAATATTTCATTTGCATTCATTCTCCCTATCTGCCCGTCATCTTCCCCTATTTTCGCTGCATAATCCTCATTAACTATCGTCAACCGCCCTTGCCTGCGCAGGTACATCAGGCATTCATTGACCATTATTTTCCTCAGCCAGCCACCTATGCTTCCATTTCCATTATACACAAACCGGTCAATTGACTTATAGAAATTATAAAAACCATTCAGCATGATTTCTTCCGCATCCGGCAAACTCTTAACATAGCGCAGGCATACCATCAGCATCCCATCCGAATAGGTGTCAAACAGGTATTTCTGCGAGATCCTGTCTTGCCTTTTACATCCTTCTATGGCCTTTTGTCCGGTCATTCTTATAGTTAAAGCTCAGTATCGGTAAGCTGAAAGGTTATTTGTTTGGTTATACTGTTCTATATATGCAGGTTGGTTAAGAAAAGTTGCCTGGGTAATGCTATTCTTATAAAATTAAATATCTGCATGAATAATCTGGCAACCTGCTGATATAAATATATTGATCATGAGTGCCGGTTCCCGTTTTATGGCAGGTCGTTTTTTCTTACCTTTGCACCATGTCTAAGAAAGCAATGCTCATTATAATGGATGGCTGGGGACATGGACGAGTACCCGCAGCCGATGCCATAGCCAATGCAAATGTTCCTTTTGTAAAATCATTATACGATAAGTACCCCAATACCGAACTGATAACCTGCGGCGAGGCTGTAGGCTTGCCGGATGGCCAGATGGGCAATTCGGAAGTAGGGCATCTCAATATTGGCGCAGGCCGTATTGTGTATCAGGAATTGGAGCGCATAAATGTTGCTATCAGAAACGGCGACCTGGATCGAAGCGGCGTACTTAATGCTGCATTCGAAGCGGCTAAGGTGCCGGGAAGAACATTGCACCTGATGGGTCTTGTAAGTGACGGCGGTGTGCATTCTCATATCAATCATGTGAAGGAACTGTGTACACTGGCTCAAAAACACAATATCCCCGATGTTGCGGTACATGCATTTACCGATGGAAGGGATTGCGACCCTAAAAGCGGACTGAACTTTATAAAAGAACTGGCTGCACATCTGGAGCAAACAGGTGCCAAATTAGCCTCTGTTACCGGTAGATTTTATGCCATGGACCGCGATAAGCGCTGGGAGCGGGTAAAGATTGCTTACGATGCCTTAACACAGGGAATTGGCGACCAGGTCATCGATCCGGTTGAAGCCTTGGAACGCTCCTATACCAATGGCGTTACCGATGAGTTTGTAAAACCAATCGTGGCCTGTGATATGGAAGGTAAGCCACTGGCAACCATAAAGGATGGAGATGTGGTATTGTGCTTCAACTTCCGTACAGACAGGTGCCGGGAGATAACCATGGCGCTGACACAGCAGGACTTTCCTGAGCAGGATATGCATACCTATATGCTGCACTATGTCACCATGACCGAGTACAACAAGAGTTTCAAAAACATCAATGTAATATTCGAAAATAAAGACCTTACCAAAACACTGGGCGAGGTACTGGCCGATAATCATAAAACACAGATCCGCATAGCCGAAACAGAAAAATACGCTCATGTTACCTTCTTCTTTTCAGGCGGCAGAGAGCAGCCTTTTGAAGGTGAAAAACGCATTATGATACCTTCTCCCCGCACTGTGTCAACCTATGACCAGAAACCGGAGATGAGCGCCTTTGAAGTTACTGATGCCATTATGCCTGAGATCGAAAATCAGTCGGCAGACTTTATTTGTCTGAACTTTGCCAATGCCGATATGGTTGGCCATACCGGTATATGGGAAGCCGTTACAAAGGCTGTTGAAACTGTAGACAATTGTGTAAGCCGTATTGTTCCTTTGGCATTATCCAAAGGTTATGCTGTTTTCCTTACCGCCGATCACGGCAATGCCGACTATATGATCAATGAGGATGGAACACCCAATACCCAGCACTCTCTTAACCCGGTACCTTTATTCATGATTTCCAATGATTATAAAGGACAATTGAAGCCCGGAAAACTCGGAGACCTTGCTCCCACAATACTTACTTATATGGGCATCCCCATACCGGTAGATATGACCGGAAATGTTCTGATAAACTAATAATCTTCCAGCATGCCCACCTACTTAGGTTGGGTATGCTGTTTCCCGCCAAAATCAAGCCTGTAGTAGAAGATAGGCAGGAACCCTAACTGGTACTGATAATAAAACGGGGTTTTACCCTGCTGCAATAATCCGTAGCTGTAAGTCTGCGAAATTATGTTCTGCGTATTGAAAATATTAACCAGGTCGAGCGCCAGTTCATGGGTTACTTTCTTCGAATTGAAACGGACACCTAACTTAAGGTCGGTGCGGAAATAATTTTTGAACTGCAGCGTATTGCGCTGGCTGTCAATTACCACCATATCCCCCAGCTTATTCGACAAAGAATCACTGACCGGAGAATATAATTTACCACCTATGTACGTCACTTTCATTCCTGCGATGAATATACTGTACTTGCCCAGTTTGTGCTCGTAACCTGCAAGCATATTGGTGGCAAAATGGCTGTTGTAATCGGTGTTTCGGTAAACACCATCATTACCCCTGGCCTTAGAATCAAACAGCGATCCGGTAAGCAATATATAATAGCCATGACTGAACCTTTTTTCAAGGGTCAGTTCAGCGCCGTAATTATAACCGGTTCCGGTATTTTTCAGCAATCCGGGAAATTCACGCGAGTACCCGGAACCCTGATCCAAAGAGGAGAACGATGATCCTGCCCTGTCCTCAACCGGAACATCAAACAGGTACTGGTAGTAGGTTTCCAGTTTCAGGCGAATATCATTAGACAGTATTTTATCATAGCCCACCACAAAGTGATTGCTGCGTATAAAACCGGTATTGTAGTTCTGCATTTTTTTGTTGGTATCAATAGCAAAATACTGGTACAACTGTATCATCTCACTGTGCAGCCCATACCCTGCCGTGATGATATTGTTTTCATCAGGCGCCCATTTCATGCCTAAACGGGGCTCTACTGATTGAGACTGGTTGTGGCTAAGGTATTGCGCATGCAATCCGCCGGTAAAGGTAAGCTTGTCCGATGGGCGGTACTTGTACTGAATATATGCCTGTACCAGGTCGGTGCCGCCATTATAGTCTTCCCTGTGTTGCCATGCCTGCTGGCTTATGGGATATTGCCTGCTGCTATCGGTCAGATTCACATGATAGTAATTGTTTACCAAACCAAACTTTAGGGTTTGTTTCGATGATAGCTTTTTATTAAGGTACCAGTGGGCAACTGTAGTATTGGTAAGAAATTTATAACCAAGAATGTTCTTTAAGGAATCGAGATGATAGGTTGCCGCGTCACGGAATACATAGTCATGGTTGGCATACACATTGCTTCCTGTTTCGGCCACAGTAAATTTGGTAAAGGTATTCTGGTCTATGGTATGGCTCCATGATGCGCCTATGATACCGGTATTCGAAGTAAAGTACTGATCACGGTCGCTTTCTCCATAAAGCTCACTGGGTGGTGTTTTAAGTGTGCTAACTATCAGGTTTATATTGCTGAGTCCGCCAATCCCAAATACTGAGATATCGGTCTTCTTGCTCACAGGAAAATTGAGTTTGAAAGTTGCATCCTGGTAATTGGGTATGGATGAAGTGCCGATCTTGATGTTCATTCCCTGAAACAAAGCCAGTGTGGAATATCGGTAAGTGAGTAGAAAGGAAGCACCGTTTTTGGCCAGTGGACCCTCTGCTGCCAGTTCTGTTCCCAGGAAACCAAATTGCCCCGTAAACTCATAACGGTCTTTATTGCCATTGCGCAGCTTAACATCAAACACACCGGCAATAGCATCGCCATACTCAGCAGGAAAAGCTCCCATGAAAAAGTCGCTGTTGGCAAGGGTTTTGCTGTTCAGCATACTCACCGGGCCGCCGGTTGTACCGGGTATATTGAAATGGTTGGGATTGGGTATATCTATGCCTTCCAGCCGCCATAGCACACCCTGCGGACTGTTGCCCCTGATTACAATATCATTGCGCGAATCATCTCCACCCTGCACCCCGGCAAAGTTGGAAGCCATGCGGGCGGGATCCGAACGGCTGCCGGCATAGCGCTCTGTCTCCTGCACATCAAATGTTTTGGTACTTACAAGGGCCATTTCGTTAATGTGGTCACGTTTATGGCTGATGACAACCTCATTTATTTTTACCGCGCTCTCTTCCAGTTCTATGGGCAATACCACTTCTTTGGCCGAGGTTACCAGCACATTGCTCATGGTGGCGCTCTGGTAGCCTACATACGATATGGTAATGGTGTGCTTGCCTACGGGCACATTCTCTATCGTGAAATTTCCGTCCATATCCGACACTGCTCCTATTGCAGGCGAAACATCGGTTACACCTATACTTACACCCACCAATGGCATCCTGGATTCTTTATCTGTTACTGTGCCCCTTACCCGTTGTACCCGCTGGGCCATGCAAAGAGATGGTATCAGCAAAAGGAGTAAAAAGATATTTCTGAACATAGTTGTGTATTTAAAGCAGGTAAGGTAATAAAAGATAGAAACAATCAAGGTATTGAATAAGGTTGCAAAATTCCTAGCTTAGTTAATGCGTTGTTTTCGTTGTTTTCTTTTTAATGTTGGCTGGTTAATATTTCCTGCGTGCCCTGTTGTCAAGATGGTGCCTTACCCCGCCAAAAATCAAGGTTACATCAACTCCGAAAACCGGCATAACAGGGTTGATATTTGCATAGCCACCTGCAGCTAAACCAAAATGACGGGTCAGGGGAAATTCTATAGCTGGGTTAAGTACCAGGCCCATGGTTAGTTCATTTTTATACGAGTAGGTGTAATTGGACGAAAACCAGCCACTATTGGGTTGGAAGTTGGTGGGTGTAGCCACTGTCCCGCCAGAGAGCCCTCCTCTTAATACATATCTTACATATGGGCTGTTTGTATTAAATATTTTGCCGAAACAAAATATCACGGAACCTAGTGTTTGCTGGGGATCGCCATCCAATATTCCTTTAGTATAATCCGATGGAGTAGTTGATGCTCTGTGTGTGCTTGCCCCATAGTACAATGAAAAAATACTGTTGTTGCTGAGTATCATATTGATGCCGATTTTACCTGAAAGCGCAGTGCCGCCACCTGAACCCAGTTGCCCATATACAAGCGGAGCATTTTTTTCCCTGTTGTTTGGTTCGTAATCTCTTTGTGCCAATAGGTGTGTACTGATGAACAGTGTTGAGATTAAAAGAAGTATTTTCATAAATTCCATTTTTAATAAGTGCAGAATTAAAGACCAAAGATAAACACCACGATTTGTAATGATTTTGACAAATGTCAAATAATTTCCTGCTGACAGAAATTGTGAATTAGACGGTCGGCGAGGTGGTAAAGGTTGAAATGGGGATATGAATATTTTTAGTTACTGCGCGGTCGAACCGGGTTTTAGTGCGTTTCATTTCGTCTTGAAAAATGATAGCAACAAATGAAATGGTGAAACCAAACATTATCTTTGCCTCATGCGAAAGTTGTTATCTGTAATTTCAATCCTGCTGTTTTTTGCTTCCTGCAGCCATAAGCCATCGGCCGACCTTATTGTGCATCATGCCAAGGTGTATACTGTAGATAGCGCTTTTGCTGTTGCCGAAGCCTTTGCGGTTAAAGATGGTAAGATTATAGCCGTAGGTAAGAACGATGAGATACTTAACCAATTCACTGCTGCCAATATAGTGGATGCCGGTGGCAAGGCCATTTATCCCGGATTTATAGATGCCCATGCACATTTTGTGGGCTATGGCAGGGGCTTGTTTGAAGTGGATCTATTTGATTGCAAGGATTGGGAAGAAGTTGTTCACAGGGTTAAAGCTTTTGAAGTAGAGCACCCTAAACTGACCTGGATACGTGGCCGTGGCTGGGATCAGAATAAATGGCCTTCCAAAAAATTCCCCGACAATGCACCGCTCAATGTACTGTTTCCCGATAAGCCGCTTCTGCTGCAGCGCATAGATGGTCATGCTGCCATTGCCAATGCCAAAGCGCTCGAGATGGCAGGTGTGAAGGCCGGGCAAAAGATAGATGGAGGAGAGATAGAAACCATAGATGGCAACCTCACAGGCGTGCTGGTGGACAATGCGGTAGAATTGATTACCAAAATAATACCTAAGCCCACAAAGGCCGATTATGAGCAATGGCTTGTAGCTGCACAAAAAAACTGCTTTGCGCAAGGGCTTACCACGATTACCGATTGTGGACTGATGTATACCGATGTGGCTGCTATCGATGCATTGCAACAGGAAGGTAAACTGCAAATGAGGCTCTATGTAATGCTTAGCGATGATACAGCCAATTTTAACCGGTATCTGGCCAAAGGGCCTTACAAAACAGACAGGCTGTTTGTAAAAGGCATAAAAGCCTATGCCGATGGTGCGCTGGGCAGCCGTGGCGCATGCCTTCTGGCGCCCTATATCGACAAGCCAGGATGGACCGGATTTCTGCTAAGCCCGCAAAGCCATTTCGATTCATTGGCGCAGATGCTTATCAGCACCGATTTTCAGTTGTGTACCCATGCCATAGGCGACAGTGGCAACAGGGTAGTGCTGCATGTTTACAACAAATACCTAAAAGGCCCCAACGACAAGCGCTGGCGCATAGAGCATGCACAGGTAGTCAATCAGCAGGATTTCAGCTTATTTGGTTCCACCTCAGTTATACCGTCGGTGCAGCCCACCCATGCCACCAGCGATATGTATTGGGCAAAAGACAGGATAGGCGAGGAGCGCCTCAGGGGCGGCTATGCATATAAGCAACTGCTGCAGCAAAATGGCTGGCTCCCCCTCGGTACCGATTTCCCTGTCGAAGATATTTCCCCCGTCAAAACATTCTACGCTGCCGTAATGCGTAAAGACGCCAAAGGCTTTCCCGCCACAGGTTTCCAGGTAGAGAATGCCCTGTCCCGTGAGCAGGCTTTAAAAGGCATGACGATATGGGCTGCCAAGGCTGATTTTTTAGAGAAAGAAGTTGGAAGTATAGAGGTTGGCAAGAAAGCAGATTTTTTAATGCTCGACAAGGACTTAATGCAGGTAGCCGATACTGCACTACTGGGTGCAAAGGTTATGGGTACATGGGTTGGGGGGAAGAAGGTGTACTGACCACAACAAAGCCTTTTTGCTAAGATTAGGAACAATCTGGATCATTGTCGTTTGTCAAATGTTTATTACAATTTCATATGGTATTGAATGCAGTCTTGTCTGTAGTTCTTAATATCGAATTGTGGCTTTTGATGTGGTTTATTATAGAATGCCAAATCGAAATTTTTAATCACAAATTGATAAATCCTACCATTACTTTTGTCCCAAAAAGCATTATTCATAGCAATGAACATGAACTCTTTTTTGGGATGAAAGTTGTTGACGATGGAACCCCAATTTTTTTTCAACCTCATGGAACAACTATCGGTGTTTTCCTCTGGTAGGTTATTGTTGTATGAAAGAAGTACGCGTTGAAATCTAATGCTATCTTCTTCTCTGAGGATTTCACACTGCAATAGTGACAGGAATAACTCATTGAATACTATTTCGGCTGTTCCTAGAGTATCGTTTATACTTAGTGCTTCGAAGCAGTTATTCAGCTCATTTTGAAATGTTCCAGCAACACTTTTTTTAGAAGAAGTAATATTGTCGAATTCAAAATTCCAATAGCCGTAGTATGTGTTTGAAAAGAAAGGAATTGCATAAGCTTTTCTATTTGGGTTAATTACTAAAATAATGCTTTGAGGGTCAGTTATTGTATCGGGAGCTGAACGCAATTGAAGTTCAATTCCTTTCTCACCAATTGTTACACTTCGTATAAGTTTATAGTAGTCAGTTTGTTTACCTTTCCAAGTTTGAAATTCAGGGTATTTCTTCACCAATATTGATAATGCATTTTCCGTTTCGTCCTTTTGTTTACAACCAATAAATGCAAAGAACAGGAAGGAAATATATGCTATCTGAAGACATTTTGGCATTTTAGCTTTATAGTAAGATTCAAAAGTAAGAGTATTCCATAATCAGCATAACTATTATTTCCCGTACAACAAGCATCTATGTTATTTTTTACCTCTTGCCAACAATTCCCTTTTGGCATCCTGCCATGATTTACCCTTGTCCTTGCCGCTTTCCATGTCGGCATCTGCTTTGACTATTTTATCAAGCAGTTTTTGGTCTTCCCACCAATCAGATATTTCGTTTGCTTCTTCGGCAACAATAGTATACATAGCCTTTACTTTCTTTTCGTTAGCAAATCTTATGTACTCATACATTTTTTGTCTTATGGCAGCCGCAGTCATAGTTTTCTAAATTTAAAATGGAAATTTACAAAAATCCTCAGGTAGTGGCAAAAGTAATCCTGATGGAATGTTTTCGATGTAGGTAAGTTTTGATGCTGATTGCAGATACTTACCGATTAAGTGCAATGGTAATAGGTACATGCGTTGGGGGGAAGAAAGTGTTTTAAAATCGATTAGCAAATATGCCGAATGTCTATATCCGAATCTTTTTTACTTTTGGTATATGCTATTAATTCTGAAACAAGGTGACGTTTACGAAAACGGCGGGAAACAGGTGGTAATGATGGGATCGGGTTTAAGGATTCAATCTCTGCTGCCATTTTTCGGTTTATTGTGCAATGTCATTAACTTAAGCAACCCCGCTATCTCCCAGGTACATTCGACCCACTACTCGGCAGTCTTTACTTCTGTGTGCCGCCGGTTTCACTGGCGGCTACAAACATTGAAGCCCTGCGGACTTCCTTAAGTTAGAGATTGGTGTAAAAAGGGATATTGATGGGACTTTTACCACCTGAACTAATACTCCGAACTGACATTATTTTAATATTCAGTTCCACCTCCTTCCCTGACCAATATCATAAAATAGTTTTGATTAGCTACTTACGTTAGCGGTTCATAATTAAGCGGTTATCGCTATTATGGATAGTGATCGCTGCCATCTTTTTATTGATCCGGTTAAAGATTGCTTCATCAAAAATGATTTTTTATGACCATTACTATTTTGTCTTACCTTTTTCCTTCGGCTATATTTCTGTTTTGGGTTATGAGGTATGAAGGTAGGGAGCTGAAAAATAAATTCAGGAAACTGGGTAATATGAAGGGACTAAAAAAGGACCAGATAATAGCCAGAGTAGGCGCGCCTGATGCGATAGCCGATAGCCGCGATGGTGTGCAGTTGCTGCAATGGGATAAGTTCAGCTACCACATCTCTATTCTTTGCGATAAAGAAGGCTATTTCCAGAAGGTATCGTTCGAGAGTGGAGTGTTTTTCAGTTATTCACCGGGTATTGATCCGGCTTACCACTATCACCCATCCCACTGAGTATCATCAATAGGGCAGGGGGCGGCTATTGGTAATTTTGCCGGGGATATAAAACCGGATTTTATGAAACTCAGGCAATTTTGGTCGATCGTTATTTCAGTGTTGGTAGTGTTTGCTATTTCCTGTCCGGCAGACAGCTATGCCGTTGGTAAAAAGCTAAAGTGCGCCAATGCGAAAATAGTAAAGCTGGAAACCCATAACCGTACATTGAAAGAACAACTCTCGGACAGCAGGGACACCTGTGCTATGCTGGCGGCAACTATTATGCAGCTCAGGGAGCGCAGCCAGCAACTGGTTATTCAGCTTCAGGACCAGAAGTCCAGCAATGAACAGGTGCTCAACCATTTAAAAGATCTTTCAGTTCTATCGGGTACACAGGCTGAAAGCATCAACAGATTTCTGGAGACCATGGGCGCCAAGGATGCCTACATCAAAGACCTGCAGGCTGCTATGGCCCGCAAAGACTCTATGACCATGGCCCTGGTGATGAACCTGAAGGGCGCGGTAGGCGATCTTGACGATAAGGATATCAACATTAAGATTGACAAGGGTGTGGTGTACATTGATATCTCCGACAAGATGTTGTTTAAATCAGGTAAGTATGAGGTAACCGACCGGGCAAAGGAAGTACTGGGTAAGGTAGCCAAGGTATTACTGGCGCATCCCGAAATTGAATTTATGGTGGAAGGCCATACCGATAATGTTGCCTACCGTGATGGGGCGTTGCTGGATAACTGGGACCTGAGTGTAAAACGTTCTACTTCAGTTATCCGCATACTGCAGAATGAATATGCCATTCCTCCCGCCAGGATGACTGCTGCCGGCCGCGGAGAATATGTGCCGGTAGCCACAAATACAACAGACGATGGCAAGGCGTCTAACAGGCGCACCAGGATTGTGATTCTGCCTCAGCTCGATCAATTCTTTAAGCTGCTTGAGAAACCAGCGACCAATATGGTAAAGTAAACTTTCATAATGAACCGCTATCAAAAATGCTATTTGGCTATAATCAAGAACCCAGCAACTTAGTTCGTCGAGGCTGCCAGAGATGTGTTCTAAATATAGGGCTATCAGTAGTTTGCAAAATGATAGAAATTTTCCATTTGCACGAATTGTTGCACCCCTCTGGGGTGCGTGCGGTGGTGGTATGATGATACTACAAACATTTTACCCCTCTGAGGTAATGACTGCATAAATAACGTGAGTTCGATGAATTGATTTAAGCAGAAAATGAGTCGGATACCGTATTTTTTTCAGTCAACCGGGGAAATCTTTGGACTCCATTCCGGGCATTCAGCACCGTTCCAGCGGTCAGCGCGGAAAGCGGTGCAGGGCAGGAACTATCTTTATTCATCGAACTGACGATACTTTAGTTGATGGCAGATAATGACGTAGTTTGACGGGATACCAATAAGTGTTTTTTGCTATTTTACAGTTTTCAATTAGCTTTGGATAAATTACAAAATCATGAAATTACTGATACCATGCACAGGGCTAATACCTTATTATGCCAAAATTCAAAAAATTGCCAGGGTGTTTTATATGGCGCTCAGCTTTTTGTTTGTTGGTTACCAGGGAATTGCGCAAGGCACATGGATGTCTGTTGTCAGTTCGGCGCCTCATACCAGTGGTGGCGTTATGTTGCTGCTCTCTGATGGTACCGTGCTTGCAAAAACTGATGCCGGCGGTGGGAATGGTTTTTTGTGGGACAGGCTTACCCCCGACATTCATGGAAGTTATATTAACGGCACCTGGTCTACAGTAGCATCTATGTTAGATGACAGATTGTATTTTTCTTCTCAGGTGCTCAGAGACGGAAGGGTATACGTATGCGGCGGCGAATATGGATCAGGTGGTACAAAAGGAGAAGTTTTCGACCCATTGGCCAATACATGGACAGCCGCGCCAGTTACGGGTTATTTTGTCTCTGATGCCAATTCGGAGATATTGCCTGATGGCAGGGTATTGCAGGCTGCAGTAGGTAGCGGCACCCGGCATAACAAAATATGGGATCCTGCAACCAACACCTATAGTGCCGGCCCCGATTGTTTGCGCACTGATAATGAGGGCGCATGGCTGAAATTGCCAGATAACACAATTGTTTTCATAGATAATTACAGTACATCATCTGAAAGATATATGCCGGCTACCAATACCTGGATAAATGATGGCACAGTGCCTGTAAATGTATATGACCCATATGGCGATGAGGCCGGCGCCGCGTTTATGTTGCCCGATGGCCGTGGTTTTTTCATTGGCAGTTCTGGTCATAATGCATTATATACCCCATCAGGTACTGCTGCGCCCGGCACATGGGCTGCCGCTGCCGATATCCCCGGCCCATCAGGCACGCCGGATGCAGCATCGGCCATGATGACCAACGGTAATATTTTGCTGGCAGCTTCGCCCTTACCTACTTCAGCCGATCATTTTCCTTCGCCAACATCGTTTTTTGAATATGATTATACCACCAATACTTTTACCTCAGTAGGCGCGCCGGGAGGTGGAGCATCCTTACCCGTTTCGGCCTATATTACCAATATGCTCGATCTGCCCGATGGAACTGTATTGTTTGTATTGCAGGGAAGCAATCAGTATTATGAATATACACCGGGCAGCGCCCCTCTGGCTGCGGGTAAGCCTAATGTAAATAATATATACAGAATAGCCTGCGATACCTTTATGGCTACGGGTACTTTATTCAATGGTATCAGTGAAGGGGCTGGATATGGAGATGACTGGCAGATGGCCAGTAATTATCCCATTATCAGGCTTTCGTCAGGGACAACCGTAAAATACTGCCGTACTAAAAACTGGAACAGCACAGGATTAATGAGGGGTTCAGCTCCTGATACTACTTATTTCGCATTGCCTGCCGGATTGCCAGTGGGCAGCTATAACCTTGAGGTGGTAGCCAATGGTAATCCTTCCTCTTTTTATCCTATTAATACCAGTATGGCTATTTCGCCGGCCACTGCCACATTCTGTCAGAATACAACAATTACCATGACCGATGTATGGAGCGGCGGATCATGGAGCAGCGCCAATGCCGGCATTGCCTCTGTTAATCCGGTGACCGGTGTTGTAACCGGTGTATCGGGTGGAGTTACAACCATTTCTTATTTTATTGGTACCTGTTTTGCCACAGCAACCGTTACCATCAACCCTGCGCCAACACCTATTACACCACTGGGTGGTGTGAACCTCTGCCTGGGGGCAACAGTAACTTTGGGATCAACTCCGGCGGGCGGTTTATGGATCAGCACGGCTCCGTTCATTGCCAGTGTAGGTTCCACTTCGGGTATTGTTACCGGTAATAACTCCGGAGTTACTACCATCACCTACACTGCTGTAGGTTGCCCGGCATATGAAACGGTAACTGTTAATCTGCCGCCTTCAGCAACGATTACTCCGTCCGGAAGTACTGCTATCTGCCCATCTTCAAGTGTGGCGCTTAATGCCAATGCAGGTGCAGGATATACTTATCAATGGTTATCGGGAGGCAGCGCCATTGCAGGCGCTACCAATATAACCTATACCGCATCGGCGGCGGGTAATTATTCAGTAATCGTTACCAATCCGCAGAGCTGCCATGCCACATCGGCCGTTACTGTGGTTACCATATCATCGACTCCACCTGCATTGATTACACCGGCAGGACCTACAACATTCTGTGCAGGAAATAATGTGATACTAAATGCCAATGCAGGGGCCGGATTTACTTATCAATGGTTGCTGGGCGGCACTGCCATTGCGGGAGCAACAAATATTGCTTATACCGCAACGCTGGCAGGAAATTATGCAGTAGTGGTGACCAATGCGGCAGGTTGCAGCACTACATCAGGCATAACAGTGATAACTGTAAATGCAGTGCCTGCGGCCATTACAGGTGTGTTGACACTATGCGCGGGTTCTACAACATCATTGAACGATGCTACGCCTGCCGGAACATGGTCGAGCAGTAATATCGCAGTGGCCACCGTATCGGGAGCCGGACTGGTAACAGGTATCGGTACCGGCGGAATAGCCACCATATCGTATACGCTGGGCACAGGTTGCAGCGCTACGGCACAGGTTACCGTGAATGCGGCTACTGCTGCGGCAATAGCAGGTCCTGCAGCCGCATGTATAGGCCAGACAATAACATTGACAGATGGAACACCCAGCGGAACATGGAGCAGCAGTGCTCCGGGAACAGCTACTGTAGATGCAGCCGGTGTAGTGACCGGAATTGCAGCAGGAGTGGTGACCATAACTTACCAGGTATTAAGCGGATGCGGTACTGCAACAGTAACCAGGTCTGTTACGGTAAATGTGGTTCCTGCGGTTGCGCCTATTACCGGCACACTTACAGTTTGCAGCGGGGCAACATCAGCATTAAGCGATGCAACTCCGTCGGGTGTATGGAGTATCAGTAATCCTGCCATTGCTACTATAAGTCCAACAGGAGTGGTAACAGCTATTGTTCCGGGTTTGGATACTGTGAGCTATAGTGTAACAAATATTGCAGGGTGTACTACGGCGGCTACAGCAGTATTCAATGTATTTTCGGTTCTTACTGCTGCTATTACTCCGGCCGGACCAACTACATTCTGCACCGGTGGTTTTGTATTGCTCAACGGGCCTGCCGGAACAGGGATTACCTACCAATGGAAGAAGAATGGTATTATTATATCGGGCGCTACCGGCTCAGCATATAGCGCCAATTCAAGCGGCAATTATACTGTAGTTGTTACCCTTTCGGGCGGATGTAATGCAACCACTTCGCCTGTTACCGTGTCGGTAAATCCGTTACCCATCACCCCTCCTGCTGTAGCAATATCTGCAACAGTAGGGCCGGTATATTGTATTACCACTTCGCCATCTACATTTACTGCCATACCAACCAACGGTGGTTCGACTCCTGCTTATCAGTGGTTGGTAAACGGAGCTGCGGCTGGCGCAGGCAGTGTATTCGGTTATACCCCGGTTGCCGGCGATATCCTGAAATGCATCATGACCAGCAATGCGGCGTGCGCATTTCCGCTTACTGCTTCTGCAAGTGATACAATGATTATCAGTCCGCTCAGAACGCCATCTGTATCAATAGTTAGTAGTCCTGCTGTAATGTGTGCCGGAAGTCCGGTAACATTTACAGGAATACCGGTTTATGGCGGCACTTTACCGCTTTACAGGTGGACCAGGAACGATACCAATATTGCCACAGGGCCATCTTACATTTATATACCTCACAATGGAGACAGGCTTAAGGTGACGCTTTTCAGTAATTACCCCTGTTTACTGGTTGATACTGCAGTGAGCCCTATAATAGTACTTCATCCGCACACCCCGGTTACCAACACCATTTCTGTAACAGTTACCCAGTCGGGTATAGTTGAGGGAAGCGTGGATACATTTATTGCCGTTGCTCCCAATGGCGGTGGTGCGCCTGCCTTCCAATGGTTGTTGAACGGTGTGGCTATACCGGGCGCTACCAATGCAATGTATATTACCGCTACACTTGCCGCAGGGCAAATTATCAGTTGTGAGGTTACCAGCAGTTTACCATGTGCTACGCCTCCAACTGCAATTAGTGGCGGCATAACTGTAAAGGTTATCCCGGTTTCGGTGCAGACAGAGGATATTTATGGCGACAAATACACTATAAAGCCTAATCCGAACAATGGTTCATTTATTATTGAGGGTACGCTTGCTGATATTTCGGAAAACAGTATGAAGATGGAAATCACCGATATGCTCGGAAGGTCGGTGTACAACCAGGTTGTACGGGTGGTAAATGGCAAGGTTAACCAGACTGTAGTTCTTGACAATAGTCTGGCAAATGGGGTTTACCTTCTTAGTGTTACTACAGGTTCATCACATAGGGTATACCATGTTGTTGTTGAAAAATAATTGAATATTAATATGATATAAAAAGGCGCCAGTTGGGCGTCTTTTTATATGCCTGAAAGGGATGAAAACAACTTGTTTTATTGCTTCTGATTAATAATTTGGAGTAATAATACATTGTAACAATGATTTTGATCATAGTTGTAATAAATTTCAAATAATAATTGTAATTTCGATTAATTTTATTTAACTTATTTTATATTATTTAATACATTTACTCTATGAAATTGCAACCCGGTATTTCATTTAAATCATTAACAGCAGGTCTTATATCCCTATTGGGTGTTATTAGTTTTGAGGCGGTTGCGCAGCAAAAAGCCGATAATACGATACAATCAATAGAAAGGAATAAAACAGACAATACACCAACATCAATCAGGTTTGCTGCGGGAGCGAATTGGCGAATGGACCAGGCCCAGGAGATATTTAAAAAATACCTGAACATAGACGGGGTTGATAATACTATGGTATTGAAATATACCACCAATTCAAAAAACAATGTTACGGCACAACGTTATCAGCAATTTTATAAGGGTTTACAAGTAGAATTTGCTACTTATTCCCTTACTATAAAAGATGGTATAGTAGCATTTATTACCGGTAATACATTTGATTTTAAAACCAGTTTGAATGAAGTTCCTGCATTGACCGAAAGTGATGCATTTACCAAGGCGCTCAAATTTGTTGGGGCAGATAAGTATATGTGGCAGGATCCATTGGAGGAGCAGCGGATAAAACATATGTTCCACAAGGCAGATACCACTTTTTTGCCCAAAGGTAAGCTGGTATGGGTAGAAGATTACCGTTCAGGCAATGCAAACGGAGACAGAAATATTCACCTTGCCTGGTCATTTGATATTTTTGCCGCATCACCCCTCAGCCGCGAGGTAGTTTATGTAGATGCGCAGACCGGTAAAATATTGCTGTCAAATTCAATGATCAAGCATACTGCTACAACAGGATATACAAAATACAGCGGGTCGGTGCCTATTGAAACAAGTATAGTAGGCGCCACATTTGAGCTGTACGATTCGACGAGGGGAAGTGGCGTTCATACGCTGAATATGAACAATGGCAGCAGTTATGGCGCTGCAACAGAATATACCAGCGTGACAAATGCATGGCCTGTAGCCGCACCGGATTCTATAGCTATCGATGCCCATTGGGGTGCAGAAATAGTATATGATTTCTGGAAGAATGTAATGGGCCGCCTTAGTTATGATAATGCCGATGGTATCCTGATGCAGTATGTGCACTATTCATCCGGATATAACAATGCATTCTGGGATGGCGCTGAAATGACTTATGGCGATGGAACTGGTTGTGGCAGTGGCTTTACTGCATTGGCAAGCCTTGACGTTACCGGACATGAAATCGGACATGGCGTTTGTCAATACACGGCTAATCTTGTTTATGCCAGTGAATCAGGAGCAATGAATGAGGCGTTCAGCGATTGTTGGGGCTCCACAATCGAGGCCTGGGGCGATCCTCATGAAGTAGATGCTGTAGCAAAAAGTACCTGGGGCATAGGAGAAGAAATTAAGTGCGGCAACCCCATGCGCAGAATGGATTTTCCTAAATTAAAAGGTCAGCCTGATACATATGGCGGAACAAACTGGTTTAATGTTGTTAGCTGCACACCAAGCGGTGGAAATGATGAGTGCGGAGTGCATAATAATAGTGGGGTAATGAATAAATGGTATTACCTGGTTGTAATGGGTGGTACCGGTACCAATGATCTTGCAAACGCTTATAATGTTACAGGCATAGGCTTTGCCGAGGCCCGTAATATTTTATACCAGACTGAGCTCGTATTATCCAGCACCGCAGACTATGCGCAGATGCGGACTACCTCTATCAACACTACCATTACGTTATATGGCGATTGTTCTCCTGAGGTGATCACAGTAACCAATGCCTGGTATGCTGTGGGTGTAGGTGCGGCATATGTAGCTTATCCGGCCAATATTGCAGGCAGTGTAAACATTTGTATTGGTGGTACCGCTACACTTACTGATGCTACACCGGGTGGTGTATGGAGCAGTGTGTTACTAACTGTTGCTACAGTAGGTCCGCTATCTGGCGTTGTTTCTGGTATCGGAGCCGGTACCACGCAGATATCTTATAGTATGGGTGGCGCGTGCGTTGCTACTACAATTGCAACTGTAAATGCTTTTCCAACAGCAACTATTACACCATCGGGTACAACTGTATTATGCACTGGCAGCACCCTGATGTTGACTGCTACTGCTGGTGTTGGGTATACCTACCAATGGAAGTTGGGCGGTGTTAATATTCCTGGTGCAACCAATATGACGTATACAGCTACAGCTACCGGCAATTATACAGTGGTAATAAGTAATTCTGCATCGTGCAGCTCAACTTCTGCCGTTACGATTGTCAACAGTGCAACACCGCCACTGGCAACCATTACGCCCGCGACTTCTACTACTTTTTGCGTTGGTGGCAGCGTAGTACTTAATGCCAATTCAGGAGCCGGTTATACCTACCAATGGCAGCTCGGAGGTTCTCCGATTGCTGGTGCTACCAATATTTCTTATACAGCTTCAGCAGCGGGAAACTATACCGTTGTAGTAACTAACCCGGCAGGATGCAGTACTACTTCAACCGCAGCTACTGTAACAGTTCTGCCGATGCCAACATCAGCGATTACACCTGCAGGGCCAACAACTTTTTGTGCACCCGGAAGTGTGGCGCTTAATGCCAACACCGGCGGCGGACTAACTTACCAATGGCAACTGGGCGGCGCCAGCATAGGCGGCGCTACAGGATCTTCATATACGGCCTCGGGTAGCGGTAATTATACTGTGATTGTTACACAAACAGGTTGTTCAACATTATCGTCGCCTGTAACGGTTACTGCCCAGGTACTGGCAGTAGCGCCTATTACGGGTACTTCTTCTGTTTGTATGGGCTCAACCACTCCACTTGCTGATGCAACAGCAGGCGGAACATGGATAAGCGGTAATATGGGTACAGCAATTGTTAATGCATCAGGTGTGGTGACAGGTGTTGCCGCCGGTATAGTTCCTATATCTTATTCATTTACCAACACATGCGGAACCATTGTTGCTACTGTCAATGTTGTAGTGCATGCACCTGATGTTGTTGCTCCTATATCAGGTGCATTAAGTGTTTGCCAGGGAAGCACGACTTCATTGGCTGACGTTACTCCTTCGGGCGTGTGGAGTTCAGGCACACCGGGTACATTTACTGTATCATCTACAGGAGTTGTTTCGGGTGTTGCAGCAGGTTCTGCCACCGTAAGCTATACTGTTACCAATTCATTTGGTTGTGTTTCCAGCGCGATAGCCACTGTTATTGTTCGTCCATTGGCTTCACCTGCATTAACGCCGGGTGGCTCTGTTGCGATTTGTCCCGGTGGTAATATTCTGCTTTCGGCTTCTGCGGGTGCAGGCTATAGCTACCAATGGCAGATGGCGGGGGTAGCTGTTAGTGGTGCAACCAACATTTCCTATACAGCGACTTCAGCAGGTAGTTTCAGGGCAATTATCACCAATGGATTTGGTTGTATCTCTATTTCCAATACTGTAATTGTGAATACAGATCCCTCTTTATTGGTTACTCCGTCTGTAATCGTCAATGCATCACCCGGCAATATATTATGCCTGGTTCCGTCTCCTGTGTCCTTTACCGCTTCAGCGGTGAATGGCGGCAGCGCTCCGTTGTTCCAGTGGTTTGTGAATGGCGCTGGCGCAGGTATGGGGGCTTCATTTGGCTATACACCTGCCAGCGGAGATATTGTAAAATGTCTGGTTACCAGTAATGATGCATGTGCTTCTCCTGATACCGGTTCAACCATTGTAAACATGCTGATCAGTACTATGAGGACTCCATCTGTTTCCATCACTTCCAATCCATCATTGATCTGCGCGGGTAATTCAGTAATTTTTACGGCTAATCCGGTTTATGGAGGTACTGCCCCGACTTACAGATGGAGCCGCAATGACACAAATATTGCTACAGGCCCTGATTATGTGTATATTCCACATAACGGTGACGTACTGAAAGTAAGACTTGTCAGCAACTATCCTTGTCTGCTGGTAGATACTGCAATCAGTATCGCTTACCACGTGGTTGTTCATAATCCGGTTACCAATATGCTGAATATTACCGTAACTCAATCAGGTATTATGCAGGGTTCTGTAGATACATTTGTTGCCAATCCAATAAATGGTGGTGGCTCACCGGTTTACCAGTGGTTATTGAATGGTATTGCTATTCCTGGAGCAAATTCATCTATGTACATTACCTCCACATTGGCTCCTGGTGATATTATCAGTTGTAAAGAAACGAGCAGTCTGCCATGTGCCAGCCCTGCTACCGCTACAAGTGGTGGCATATCAGTAAAAGTAACTCCGGTAGGTGTTCAAACCATTGGTGCTTCGGGTAATTTTACTCTGGCGCCTAATCCAAGCAAGGGGATATTTGATATCAAGGGCAGCCTGAAATCAATTACTGATGAAAAAGTAACTATAGTAATCACTGATCTGCCCGGACAGGTGGTTTATTCAAAAGTATCACAAAGTCAAAACGGTATGGTAAATGAGCATATAGTTATGGACAATTCTTTAGCCAATGGTATCTATGTGCTGAGTATTACCACAGCGCAGGGCCATGAAGTTTTTCAATTGGTTATCGATAAATAGTGAACATTATTATTGTTTAAAACGAGTGATGCCCCGATTTGGGGCATCACTCGTTTTAAACCTTACCGCTCCTGAATTATCATAGATTAGTAAGAAATAAATTTCTTTAACAACATGGCAATTTTTTTTCTAATTTTGAAGTAAATTATTCAAATAATGGGAAGACGTATATTTTATTTTACCGTGTTTTTCGTCACGATATTTTTCGTGCAGTACTCATCGGCGCAGACTGTAGAAACAGGTCATGAAGTAAAAAGGGGGCAGTTTAATTTTACTGCACTGGCAGATTCCTATGCGCTGCATCTTCCAACATTAGGAACAAAAGAACTGGAGAATGAAGATGATGAAGAGATTCCTGCGCGACCAGCAAGTACAGACCTAAGCCAGATTCATAGTTGGTCAATGCCTACTATACCGGGTGTCTTTACTCCTTTTTCTCCCGCTCCAACAGATTCTTTTGAATCTACCCTGGATAATGGAACATCCATTCCTCCGGACACACATGGCGCTGTGGATTCTAATTATTGTATGACGACACTCAATACTGATGTTCGTATTCAAAGTCGCGCGGGAGGCGTTATTTCAACCGTGTCGCTCGACGCGTTCTTTAATTCAGTGGCACCAACAGGCGGAACATTTGACCCCAGGTGCCATTATGATCTTATAAGCCACAGGTGGATCGTTGTTGCTGATGACAGCGGTCAAACAGATGGTAGTTCTTTGCTGATTGCGATATCTAAAACCAGTAATCCTACAGGTGCATGGTGGACCTATAAAATCATAACTTATCCGGCAGGAGGCTATTGGCTCGACTATCCGGATGTTGGCTTCAATTCAAAATGGATAGCTATATCGGGAAATCTGTTTCCCAATACGGGCAGTGGTTATGCGGGTTGTAAGATGTTTGTATTTAATAAAGCAAACTTATTATCAGGTGCAGGCGCTCCATTTACCGCATTTACACAAGCTTCCTCCTCATGTATTTGTCCGGCGATTACCTATGATCCGGCCCAGACCAGCTTGTTTTGCTTAGAAAGCTGGAACGGATCTGCCGGCGCCGGGGGGCAGTTGCGCATGTGGAAAATTACCGGAGCTGTCGGTTCCGAATCTATGACCACAGTAGGGTATCCTGCCTATTCAGGTTTCAGGTGGCAAAGCCAGTCGAATGCTATTTCAGGTACCGCTGGCGCTGATTTTGCACCACAATTAGGATCTGCCAATAAGATACAAACTAATGACGACCGTATTTTCCAGGTGGTTTTCATGAATAACAAATTATGGACTGCACATAATGTTTTCCTTCCTTATAGCACAACAACAAACGCAACACGTTGTTCCGTGCTGTGGTGGCAGACCGATACCCTTGCCAACCCTGTTCAGATAGGGGTAGTTGATGATGCAACCAATACCAATTTTTACTCTTTCCCGGCTATTGCTGTTAATACCAATGATGATGCGCTTCTTGGTTTTTCAACTTTTTCTTCTGCTATTTATCCCAGTGCGGCTTACTCACTGCATCTTCATACTGATGCGGTGGGTACTATGGAGTCGGTTTATACTTACAGGCATGGTACAAACACTTATTATAAGATCTATGGCGGAACCAGAGACAGATGGGGTGACTATTCCGCCTGTGTGATCGACCCGCTGAACCAGATAGACTTCTGGACATTGCAGGAGGCCAGCGCAAGCCCTGCCAATACCTTTGATACCTGGTGGGCATATATCAAACCTTGCAACCCTCCCGGCGCAACTATCACTCCTGCTGGTCCAACAACTTTCTGCGCGGGTAGCAGTGTAATTCTTAATGCCAATACAGGTACCGGTTATTCTTACCAGTGGCAATTGGGAGGTACTGATATTAGTGGCGCTACAACTTCAAGTTATACAGCCACTGCAGCCGGTAACTATACGGTTATCCTGACGGTATCCAGTTGTAATTCCACTTCAGCTATTACTACTGTTGTCGTTAACGCGGCGCCATCTGCAACAATCACGCCGGTTGGTTCAACTGCTCTTTGTTCCGGTGGTTCAGTATTGCTGAATGCCAATACAGGGGCAGGCCTGACTTATCAATGGCAATTGGGAGGTTCTGGTATCGGAGGCGCTACCAATTCATCTTATACCGCCTCTTCAGCAGGCAATTATACAGTTATTGTAACTAATGCTGCAGGTTGCAGCACGACCTCGGCGGTTACTACTGTTACGGTAGGTACTCCGCCGCCGGCTACCATAACTCCGGCTGGCCCGACAACTTTTTGCAGTGGCGGCAGTGTTGTGCTTAATGCCAATACCGGAGCCGGTTTGTCCTATCAATGGCGGATAGGGGGAGCTTCAATTGCAGGGGCTACAACATCAGCTTATACCGCATCACTGGCAGGCAACTATACAGTTATCGTAACGAATCTTGCAGGTTGCAACGCCACATCTGCCATTACCGCTGTAGTTGTCAATCCGGCGCCTCCGGCTATTACGGGTACTCCTGTGGTTTGTGCCGGCGCTACTACCCCCTTGTCGGATGCTACTCCGGGTGGTACCTGGACAACAAGTAACCCCGCAGTTGCAACTGTGAGTGGATTGGGTGTGGTAACGGGTATAGGAACCGGAGGAATTGCCACAATTTCTTATACGGTATCGGGTTGTGTTACAATCATTGTCGTTACTGTAAATTCTATTTCGGTTGCAGCTATTGCCGGTCCATCGTCTGTATGTGCCGGACAGACAATTAATTTAACCGATGCCACACCAGGCGGAACCTGGAGCAGCAGCAATACTACAGTTGCTACCGTAGGTTCATCTACCGGTGTTGTTTCAGCGCTTACTTCTGGTTCAACTACCATATCTTATGCTGTTTCAGGAAGTTGTGGTACGGCCAGTGTTACAAAAATCATTACCGTTAATGCCGCAACTGTAGTAGCTCCTATTACGGGTACGCTTTCTATTTGTACGGGTGCAACATCAGCTCTGGCTGATGCAACGCCATCAGGTGTATGGAGCGCCAGCAACCCATTGGTTTCTACTATTAGTATAGGTGGTTTGGTAACTGCTGTGGCTTCGGGAGTTGATACTATAAGTTATACGGTTACAAATCTTTCCGGATGTGTTTCCTCTGCCACTGCGGTCTTCACTGTTTTCAATTCTTCTTCTGCAACTGTTACACCATCGGGTCCCACATCTTTTTGTACAGGTGGTAATGTAATGCTGAGCGCAACTACAGGTACCGGTATCTCTTATCAGTGGCAGAGAAACGGTGTTACTATTTCCGGAGCTACATCATCTGTTTATACTGCCAGTATAAGTGGTAACTATACTGTGGTGCTGACGGTGTCAGGAGGCTGCGTTTCTACATCTACTGCGGTGACTGTAACTGTAAATCCATTACCAATAACTCCACCATCTGTTGCCATCACTGCATCGGCTGGCCCGGTTTTTTGTGTTACCACAAGTCCTGCTACATTTACTGCGGTACCCACCAATGGTGGTTCATCTCCTACTTATCAGTGGTCGGTAAACGGAGTCGCTGTGGGTACGGCAGTGTCGTTTAGTTATACACCTGTTGTTGGCGATATTGTAAAGTGTATCATGACCAGCAATGCGACATGTGCATTTCCTTTAACCGCCTCAAGAAGCGATACAATTTCGCTCAGCACAATGGTTGCGCCATCTGTTAGTATTGTTTCTGCCCCGTCAGTTATATGTTCGGGTTCGCCAATTACTTTTACAGGTATACCGGTTTATGGAGGCTCTGCACCCACTTACAATTGGAGAAGGAATGATACCATTGTAGCAACCGGACCATCTTATGTATATACTCCCCATTATGGTGATGTGCTGAAGGTAACATTGTATAGTAATTACCCTTGCCTCTCGGTTGATACAGCGGTTAGTCCATCGCTCACGATTCATCCGCAGGCGCCGGTGGCAAATACCATCTCGGTTACTGTAACGCAGTCGGGTATCGTTGCGGGCAGTGTGGATACCTTCATCGCAATTGCTCCGAACGGTGGTCTTACCCCGCATTTCCAATGGTTGCTGAATGGTGTTGCTATACCTGGCGCTACCTCATCTATTTATGTTACAGATAGCCTTGCTGCTGGTCAGATTATAAGTTGTGAAGAAACCAGTAGTCTGCCATGTGCTGTACCGCCAATAGTATTCAGTGGTGGTGTTACTGTTAAGGTAATTCCTGTTGGTGTAAGGCAGATATCCGGCAATGGCAACAATTTCACTTTGATCCCTAATCCCAATAAGGGAGAATTTACAATTGAAGGATCATTAAGAAGCGCGGTTACCGAAGAAGTTGGAATTATTATCTCCGACATGCTTGGCCAGGTTATTTATAATGAAACTACTACAGCAAAAGGTGGTAAACTAAACAAACAAATTATTATGGATCACGCAATCGCCAATGGTAACTACCTGGTTACAATTATTGCAGGAGGTGAGCAGGTTGTTTATCGACTGGTGATCAATAAATAATGTATTCTGTTCCAAAGAAAAAAGGCGCTTCTCACAAGCGCCTTTTTTCTTTGGTTTGTTTTGAGACCAGCGCTGATATATCCGCTGCAATAGCCTCTATTTCCTGATTGCCATTTATCGAAACTACTGTTTCTGCATCACCTAATTTCCTGAATGCTTCCATATATTTTGCCCTGACGTTTTTCAGGTTGTCCAGTGTTTCGTATAATTCTGTGGATTGACGGTTGGCGCTTATGCGCTGCATACTTATTTCGGGTGCAACATCTATAAAGATGTTGAGGTCTGGCCTGAGTATGTCGGCGCACATCTTATTACAGGCTATAACCCAGTCCATATCCATATGTGTGCCATGGTAGGCATAAGAGGAGAAATAATAGCGGTCAGTAATTACAGTATAGCCCTCGCTTATTTTCTTTACCAACCCTGAATCTTCATTCAGCAGGTGGTCCATACGGTCGGCAAGAAAGAGGGTAGCAATTGTGCGTTCATCTGCCTTAATGTTGCCTTTCAGAATATTCCGCAGCACGGAGCCTACCATGCCATTGGTGGGTTCAAAGGTGAGATAAACCTTATGGCCGGTTTCCTCCAGTTTCCTCGCAAGCAGTTTTGCCTGTGTGCTCTTCCCGCTGCCATCTATGCCCTCAAGGGCTATGAATAAATTATTGTCCATCGCTTCTATTATCGGTCTGAAATTACATTTTCCTTTTTGAATGAACAGGATAGATTTTATTTGATTTTTTATGGAAATGATATTTTATGTAAATTTGTACTATGGGAGACAATACTCAGATATTGAGTCGTATAAAAGAGTCAGTAAGTTTTACTGCACCTGGCGCTATGCTTATTCTTTATGGCTCCTATGCCCGTGGTGAAAATAATTCAGAATCGGATATAGATATATTGGTTATTCTGGATCAGGAACAGGTTACATATGATGATGAAAAAAGGATAAAATATCCATTATATCATATAGAGTATGATACCGGAGTAATTATTAGTCCTCTTGTTTTTTCTAAGAAGAATTGGGAAACAAAACATCACATTACACCATTTTACAAAAATGTTTTAATTGAAGGAAGAGTTTTATGACCAATGAAGATAAAATTGAACTGGTAATGTACAGAATTAACCGGGCCAAAGAAACATTATCAGAAGTAGAATTTCAGATTGAAAATGAAAAGTGGAATACTGCGGTTAACAGGCTATACTATTCTTGTTATTATGCCGTAATTGCCTTACTTACCTGGAATGATATAAACGCAAAGACCCATACAGGTGTGAGACAAATGTTTGGTCTACATTTTATAAAGCCAGGTATTATTGCAGAAGATCTCGGGGATTTCTATACAGATATATTTGAAATGAGGCAAACAGGTGATTATGATGATTTTATATCGTTTGAAGACAGTAAAGTCATAGCTTTGGTAGATCCAGCACGAAAATTGATTCTTCAGATAGAAAAATTATTGAACCAAAAATAGATATTCAATAAAATTTCCTTATAAAGGTAATTATTGCACCCCCTAATAGCAAACAACCTTACTTTCCTTCCTTTTGTGGTAACAGGTTCTCCCCTGGCGGCGGTGGCCCATCATTTCCGGGTGGAGGGGGTGGGGGACCATCATGACCTCCAGGAGGAGGAGGTGGTGGTCGGCGATCGCCATTGTTTCCGGCCATATTCCTGGTAATATTTACCAGTATCTTATCGAATTCCTGTTTTTGCTGGTCGGTGCAAATAGCCCTGACATGGGTGAAATGGTTGAAGGTGACCAGTTCAATCGCTTTTTGATTATTGGCAATGAGTTGGGCCACAGAATCTGCGGTTTTTCCCGGATTACCACTTTGGGCGATATTGGTAAACAGCAACTGCCTCAGTTTGGAACCTTCTTCCTTTAGTTGATCAATCTGCTGACGATGTTCCTTAATCAGCGCATCATATTGTTTTATCTGGTCAGCGGTTAACTGAAGGTCATTTATTACCCTTTCTCTCGGACCATCACCACCCGGTGGGGGCCCTCCCGGATGTGGTTTAATCCACATAGTTACAATAAGCCCGATATTGCAGATTACCAGCAGCAAAACAGCCCATTGCCAAAACCGGACACCTTTTTTTTCGTCCATTGTTTAATAATTATATGTTGATTCTCCCTGGATTTCCAATGCTATAGGGTTCGAAGATACAACAGTAGCAGATTTGTAGTTCTTCGAGACATAGTAAACAGCGGTAGCGGCATTCAGCGCCAGTAATAAAATAGCCGCAGCAATCCATTGTTTAGCAGGTATAGCCACTATTTTCGGTTTAGCAGGCTCCATCAATTTACTGGTTAATTGCTCAAATAAATCATGTGGCACTTCTGCCCTGGACATGCCTTTGGTACTTTCCAGCACCTCATCAATCCATTTTTCTTTATTTATGCTATTTTTCATTACCTAATTTTGACGTTGTTTTTTAAATTTTCCTTCGTGCAGGTCGCCTAAATATTTTCTCAGGTTCACTTTTGCCCGTTGCAGCAGGGATTCCACAGCTTTTAACGACAAATCCATAACTGCCGCAATATCTTTTTGAGGTAATTCCTCTACATGCGCCAGAATGAATACTGTTTTCTGGTTTTCCGGTAGTTTTCCAATGGCTTCGAATAAATAACGGGCGCTTTCCTTTCGTTCCAGAAGTATACCCGGATGGTCAAAGGTGTGAGGGGTATTTACTTCCTCCCCGGTTTCCTTATTGAATAACAGGCCGATAATTCCCGTTCTTTTCTGTCGTTTTTGAGCGCGCAGATGGTCCAGGCACTTATTTACAGTAATCCGGTATATCCATGTGCTTATAGCAGACTGCCCATTGAAGGATAACAGGGACTTGTAAACGGTAATAAATACCTCCTGCGAAATATCTTCGGCAATAATCTGATCCTGAACAAGGCTAAGGGCGGTATTAAATACCTTAAGCTGGTATTGGGATACCAGCTTTCTGAATGCTTCCTGGTCTCCCGACCTTAATTCATTGAGCAGTTCGATGTTTTTTTTATTAGACGGTTAAGGAACGAAGGAAATAACTCCCACCATCTTACTTGTTCTATTCCATTTTTATTTCGTTGTAAAAGTCTTAAAATAATTCATTATTCGCAGATTTTACGCCTCATAAAACATGCCTTCGCTAAAGCTATGGCAGTTAATAAAAGAAATATAACTTCGCAATATGGTGGAATTTATTTCATCAACGTTCCTAATTTACCTGAAGTTAAATGATAAAAATAAAAAAAGCAACGCCAGGTAGCACTGCCTGTAATATTATGATCCGGATTTAACCCTTTTTAGTAGCAGATTCGGTCGTGGCTTTCGGGTCAGCAGGTTTGAAAATACTTTCATCAATAGTTTTATTGATCTCTATCGACTTAAAAGTAATATCACCCATAGACATGGATACCGACATCGGCATTACTATTCCGCCATCCAGCTTTTTGTAATTATTGTAGTTTACGGTCATTTCCTGTTCCTGGTCGTCTTGTTTTATTTTGGTTTCCATCCTTACTATGTAGTAAGTGCTGATATCGAAATAAGAAACAGATTCAGAGCCATCCTTTTCCGTAAACCTGATCTTATAGCAGGCTATCTTGTTGGTAGTGTCTTTTCCCAATAACTCAGCCTTGGTGCCTCTTGATTTGTAGTCATACATCTCCTTGCTTTTCAATTCCAGTTCCTGCTGTTCCATCTTAAGCATATCCGCCTTCATTGGTTCTGGTTTTGTCTGTCCCTGAAATGGCATATAATTCCAGCCTTCTGTTTTGGTAACTATTGAATAGCCGGACATACCCATCACGCTTATATCTCGTCTCATTGCCTTACCCAATAATATTGTTTGAGTTACACCTATTTCCATTCCCTGCACCGACATAGTGCCTTCCATTCTTACCGATTTGATATTGTTCCATGCTTCCTGTGTGCCTATAGCTTTGAGGTGCTTATCCATTATTTCATCTGCATTCTGCGCTTTTGCCACAACAAAAGCTGCCAACAGGAGCGCAACAAGTACTGGTATCTTTAGTAGTTTCATTTTTTATCTTTTTTAAGCATAACAGATCGCTAAGATATCTGATTCAATCGGTTACAGGCTAAAGTCTGCAAAGGTTTAACTATTGTTTAAATATTATGATTGCAGGAGAATCAATCTCCAAACCGCATTCTTTTATTAGTTTTTACTAAGAGATATATTCACTTAGTTCAAGCCATCTCATCTCTTTTTCTTCCAATTGCCGGGCTATGATGATCATCCTGTTGCTCAACTGCTGAATCTGGTCATAGTTCAGGCTTTGATCCATCATTTTATCAGTAATGGTGCTTTTCTCTGTTTCCAGGGAGGCCATATCTTTTTCCAGTTGATCGAACTCGCGTTTATCCTTGAATGAGAATTTCTTTTTCTCTGGCGCTGGTTTGCTTACCTCAGGTTTGGCAACCACCTCTTCAGGTTTCTTTGCAGTATCTTTTTGTTTTTCTTTTGCACGCTCTTCAATCCGGTAGTTACTGTAGTTGCCCGGGAAATCACGAACCACGCCATCGCCTTCAAATACAAACAGATGGTCAACCAGCCGATCCATAAAATAACGGTCGTGCGATACAATAAGCAGGCATCCGGGATAATCGCTCAGGAAATTTTCCAGTACCGATAGGGTAGGCAGGTCGAGATCATTTGTGGGCTCATCCAGAATAAGGAAGTTGGGGTTGCGGAAAAGTATAGCCAGAAGCTGTAATCTCTTTTTTTCACCACCACTCAGCTTCGACAGATAAGTATATTGCTGCTCGGGTGGAAACAAAAACAAAGTAAGAAACTGCGAAGCTGTTAGCGTGCTGCCATCGGCCAATGGAAAATTTTCTGCAATGTTTTTTACGTATTCAATGATCCGCATATCTTCCTTTATGTCAAGGCCCTGCTGCGAAAAATTGCCGAAAACCACGGTGTCGCCTATGTTTATTTTACCGCTGTCCTGGTGTTCCAGGCCCTGCAGCATTTGCAGGAAGGTACTTTTGCCGGCGCCGTTTTGCCCTATTATACCTATGCGTTCCCCTTTTTTGAAAGTGTAGTCAAAGCCCTTGAGTATTACCTTATCGCCATAGCTCTTGTATACCTTCTTCAGCTCGGCGATCTTACCACCCAGGCGGCTCATTTTCATCTGAAGTTCTACCTGGTTGTCCACCACTTTCTGCTTGGCTTTCTTTTCTATCTCATAAAAATTGTCTTCCCTGCTTCTCGATTTTGTAGTACGGGCCTTGGGTTGTTTGCGCATCCATTCCAGTTCTTTTCTGAACTGGTTGCGGGCCTTATCTATATTGGCAACTGTATTTTCTATCCGGGCTGCCTTTTTCTCCAGGTAGCTCTGGTAGTCGCCTTTATAAGTGTATAGCTTTTCTTCATCCAGTTCCCATATCTCATCACATACATCTTCCAGAAAGTATCGGTCATGGGTTACCATGAGCAGGGTTACTTTCTGCTGGTTGAGGTAGTTTTCCAGCCACTCCACCATGGTAACATCAAGGTGGTTGGTAGGTTCATCCATTATGAGTAAAACGTGTTTGTGCTCAAATCCAATGTCTATGAGTACCTGCGCCAATGCGACCCGTTTGCGTTGGCCGCCCGATAGCGTTTTTACTTTCTGATCAAGATTATGAATGTTCAGTTTGCTGAGTATCTGGTGAACTTTGGCCTCAAAGTCCCATGCGCCCAACTCGTCAATTCTTGCCAATGCGGCAGATAGCGCTTCATGATCTTTGGAGCCTTCAGCAAGTATTTTTTCGTAATTGCGCATGGCTTCAGCCACAGGGTGACGATAGTGAAATATATTGTCGAGAACAGATAGTTCTTCAGCAAATTGTGGTTCCTGCTCAAACAGAGCAACGGTTACATCTTTATGCACCCAGATAGTTCCCTCATCTACAGTATCTTTCCCGGCCAGTATTTTCAGAAGTGTGCTTTTTCCGCTGCCGTTTCGGGCTATCAGGGCAATTTTGTCGCCTTCACTAATATGGAAGGTGATATTGGTAAACAGTGGTTTTATTCCGTAAGATTTGCTGATCCTGTCTGCTGAAACGTAATGCATAAGAGGCGCAAAGGTAGGGGATTTGATAAAAGGTTGATTAGATGAAAAGTTAATATGCTGATAGCGCGTTTTTTGTGGGTACACCTATGCGGTAATTATATTCACGGTGACCATTTAATATCTGTCAAAGTGGTGAAAAAACAAAAGCTCCACATGGTGAAGCTTTTGATTAGGGTAGGTTTTGTTTTTGTTTGAGTTAAATTAAATTCCTCTTTTGTTCAAAAAACTTTAGACTCTTTTATGTTTATCTGATCTTCAAATAGTGACTAAACCTTGTGCAAATATTAAGGTTGATGCCAGGGCAAGCAGGCAAATAATTGTGTGTTTCATGGGATAATTTGTTTATTTTTTGCTAAATGTAATATATTGTTTTAAAATTTTAAACTTATTCCGGAGTTTTTTATCTTTTTTATTTTTGTAAGCCTGAAAATTGCAATATTTAGCCTTCGCATGTAACTTTAAAATTATGTGAATACTAGGTTGCACCCTGTTTAGGATATATACGGTTTAGTGTAAACCGGATTAAATTATACTTCACTTACATGAATTTACTTTCCTTTCTTTTTGCGCAGCTTTCTTAACAATTTAAGTACAGGTAAATCATATACCATAGTATACAAGCAAACAGGGACTGAAGCTGAAGCAGGCTGGCAGGTATGATTTGAAAATTTATAACTACAAAAACTTCCATTTTGCAAATCTGGCAAGTTGAATAACACTTTTGATACAAATGAACCAATAATTCAAGGTTGCCAAAAATATTTAGCTAAAAGTTACCTTTGCATTATGCCTTTTCATAAAATACAACCTGAAGACATAAGCGCCTTCAAAACTATACTTGCTGATAAATATGTGCTGGTGGACGAGGAGCAACTGGACCGGTGTGCGAGCGATCAGACGGAGGACCTGCATTACAGTCCGGAAATAGTGCTGCGGCCGGATACAGTGGAGGAGGTCGGCAGTATTATGAAGTATTGCAATGAACACAATATACCAGTAACCCCTCGCGGGGCAGGTACCGGGTTAAGTGGCGGTGCATTGCCTGTATTTGGTGGTGTGGTGCTGGACATGAAGCGCTTTAACAGGATACTGAAAATTGATAAAAGGAATTTTCAGGTGACTACCGAGCCGGGAGTAATTACACAGGTGTTACAGGAAACTTTGAAAGAGGAAGGGCTGTTTTACCCGGTAGACCCCGCCAGTAAGGGGTCTTGCTTCATTGGTGGTAATGTATCCGAAAACTCAGGCGGGCCAAGGGCGGTGAAATATGGGGTTGTGAAAGATTATGTACTGAACCTGGAGATTGTAATGCCAAACGGTGATATTATGTGGACTGGCGCTAATGTGCTTAAGAACGCCACAGGCTATAGTATTACACAACTTATAGTTGGCAGTGAAGGTACGTTGGGTGTAATTACAAAAATCGTTTTAAGGCTGATACCGGCAGTGAAATATGACCTTTTGATGCTGGTTCCATTCAGATCGCCGGTGGAGGCATGCGCGGCAGTAAACGCAATTTTCCTGGCCGGATTTACACCATCAGCACTGGAGTTTATGGAGCGAGAGGCATTGGAATGGTCTATGAAATATGTACAAACGACCAGCATCCGGTTGCCGGATGATATAGCAGCCCATTTGCTGATAGAAGTGGATGGCAACTATATGGATGAACTATACCGTGATGCTGAAGCAATATCACAAATTGTGCAGCAGTATGATGTAGATGAGATCCTTTTTGCCGATAGCCATGAACAAAAACAAATGTTATGGACGCTTCGCCGTAAAGTGGGCGAGGCTGTAAAAAGCAATTCTGTATATAAAGAAGAAGATACAGTAGTGCCGAGAGCCGAATTGCCGGAGCTTTTGAAAATAGTTAAGGCAATAGGAAATGAATACGGCTTTAAGTCGGTATGCTATGGTCATACCGGCGACGGAAACCTGCACGTAAATATTGTAAAAGGTGAAATGAGCGATGAGGACTGGAAAACAAAACTGCCATCGGGAATCAGGCAATTGTTTAAAGAAGTGGTTCGTCTGGGCGGAACAATATCGGGAGAGCACGGTATAGGCCTGGTGCAAAAGGACTATATGGATATAGCTTTCAGTGAGGTGCAAATGCAACTGATGAAACAGATAAAGCAGGTCTTCGATCCGAAGGGGATTTTAAACCCCGGTAAAATATTCAAGTCCTAACAAATGCCTAAATTATGGTAATCCGGCTTTGGAATATTATTTTATGCTAACTTCGTAATTAGAAATTTATCTTATGAAACACATTGTCTGGGTTATATTGGTTTTTACGGGTATAAACTTAGCTTCGGCTCAGGATGTGTATACCAGTTCGGGAAAACCCGGCTACCATAAGAAAGTAGTTAAAAAGAAAACAGGTTATGATCCCGACAAATTGATACTGGGTGGTGGGTTAAGTCTTGATTTCGGGACAGACTGGATAGTAGCAGGGGTATCTCCAATAATAGGTTATCGTATTACCGACCAGTTTTCGGCGGGCCTGGGTGTTGGTTATTTATATTTTAAGCTGCCCGATTATGACATGTCGACCACTTACACAACTGTTTATAAAAAAGGCAATCTTATTTATCCAAACGTTTGGGCAAGGTATTTTGTTTACCGGAACATATTTTTGACATGCAATTTTGAGTATGATATCATTTCCGGTAATTATCCGGGCTTTGATTATAACTCCAATCAATATTATACAATAAAAGAAAGTATAAGTGCCCAATCCCTGCTGTTTGGTATAGGTATGAAACAGCCGATAGGTGGCAGGGTATCCATGTTCGGACAAATACAGCATGAGGTATTAGGACAGCCAAATAGCCCATATGCCGGACAACCATTAATTTTTAATGCGGGTGTTTGCGCAGGACTTTGATTTAAAAAAATTAATTTGCAGGCATTGTCATTTATGGCAATGCTTTTTTGTTTTGATACATGAGTTCAGCGATATTGCTTTCTATTATTCTTGTTTATTTCTCAGTATTGCTGGGAATTGCCTTTTATACTTCCAGGCATTCCAACAATGAGTCTTTTTTTATTGGCAACCGCAACAGCAAATGGTGGCTTGTAGCGTTTGGCATGATCGGTACCTCGTTGTCGGGTATGACCTTTATTTCGGTACCGGGTACAGTGGGTAAAGCGGGGTTCGATTATTTCCAGGTGGTAATAGGCTATTGGCTGGGGTATTTTGCAGTTGCCTTTATTCTACTTCCATTGTATTATAAGCTTAAACTCACTTCAATATACACCTATCTCGAAGGCCGGCTGGGAATGACCTCTTACAAGACCGGCGCTTTGTTTTTTATTTTGTCGAGAACACTGGGCGCTACATTGCGTTTGTACCTGGTAATTAAGGTATTGGAGAAATTTGTGCTTAATGATATAGGTATTCCCTTCGAAGTTACTGCTGTTGTAATACTTGGGTTGATATTGCTGTACACCTTCAGAGGAGGGGTAAAAACAATAGTATGGACTGACACGCTTCAGACAACTTTTATGTTGCTGGCGCTGGTGGTATGTGTGGGTTACATCATTCATTCCCTGCATTACGACCTCGGCAGTGCATGGCTGGCAATGAAAGAAAAGGGTTATACCCGTCTGATACAAACAGATCCCAGGAGTCCGGGTTTCTTTCTGAAACAATTGCTGGGAGGCGCGTTTATTACCATTGCCATGACTGGCCTTGACCAGGAAATGATGCAGAAAAACATTAGCGTCAGTAATCTGAAAGATTCAAGGAAAAATATGTTGACACTTAGTTTTCTGCAGGTGCTGGTAGTCTTCATTTTTTTATCGCTGGGTGGATTACTTTACCTGTATGCGGCCAGCAAGGGCGGCGTTTTTCAGCATATAATGGTAAACGGGAAAGATCAGTTGCAATTTATACTGGATGGCAAGAACATAATAGGCGATGACATTTTTCCAATACTGGCATTTCATTATATGCCTCCATTTATCAGTATCATTTTTATTATCGGGCTTATATCGGCTTTGTTTCCCAGTGCCGATGGCGCGCTTACCGCGCTTACTTCTTCGTTCTGCATAGATATACTGGGCATAAGACGGCAGCAGGGTATGACCGAGGAGGCGCAAAAACGTACCCGGCTGATCGTGCATAATGCTTTTGCACTTATATTTCTGGTATGTGTGTTTGTCTTCAGGTCGGTAGATAACGGATCGCTGATACAGGTGCTGCTGGTAGTGGCTGGCTATACATATGGACCCTTACTTGCGCTGTTTACTTTTGGTATTTTTACTGCCAGGCGTGTTAAAAATGAATTGGTTCCGATAGTATGTATTGCAGCCCCTGTAGTGTGCTATATACTGAAACAACATGATACTGCATGGCTCAACGGCTATAGCATAGGAACTGAACTATTGATTATAAATGCAGGGCTGACGTTTTTATTGTTATACCTGACATCTAAAAAAGGCAATACCGCTATAACAGCAACTGATTAGCAGGCATAGGAGGAAAGAACTAATAAAGGAACTTAAAAAAATGGATCAAAAAAACATGATGAATAACCAAATAACCAATATAAAGCTTCGCGACTGGACCGAAACAAAAGCCCATAGTAGCTGGCAGATATTTAAAATAATGGCAGAGTTTGTGCAGGGTTTTGAAACCCTGGCCAAGATAGGCCCCTGCATATCCATATTTGGTTCGGCACGCACCAAGCCTGGAAATAAATATTATGAACTGGCCCGGGAAATTGCAAAGAGGCTTGCTGAGGAAGGGTTTGGGATTATTACCGGTGGTGGTCCGGGAATAATGGAGGCCGCCAATAAAGGTGCAGGGCAGGCTCAGGGCCGGTCGGTAGGGTTGAATATCGCTTTGCCATTTGAGCAAACAAGTAATCCCTATATTGACAGGGATACCTCAATGAATTTTGATTACTTCTTTGTGCGTAAGGTTATGTTTACAAAGTATTCCCAGGGCTTTGTTATGATGCCCGGTGGCTGGGGAACCATGGATGAGTTTTTTGAAGTAGCTACTTTGATACAGACCCGGAAATTCACCCAAACTCCTATGATTTGTATAGGTACAACTTATTGGAGCGGGCTTTTCAAATGGATGCAGGAGACTATGCAGGATGAAGAAAATAACATCAGCCCCGGTGACCTGGAAATGATCAAGATCTTTGATACTGCAGATGAGGTGGTTTCCTATATCAGGGAGTTTTATACACACAATAAACTACAGCCTAATTTCTAAGCTTAATACTTTTTTTAGTAAATAATCAGCCAAAATATATTCATGACCACATCACTTTTGTCGAAACCTATTGAGGAATACGTTGCCGGGTTTATATCCGAAGAATCGCCTGTATTGGCTGCACTGAATCGGGAGACAAATTTGAAAAGAGGCGATGCTATTATGCTATCCGGGCATTTGCAGGGAGCGCTATTACAGGTGTTGAGTTATATGGTTCGACCTCAATGTGTTTTGGAAATAGGCACCTTTACCGGGTATTCGGCAATTTGCCTGGCACAAGGATTGCAACAGGGAGGGAAATTGCATACAATTGAGATTGATGAAGAATTGCATGATATAGCAGCAAAGTACATTTCGGAGGCCGGGCTAACTGAAAAAATAATCCTGCATACAGGAGTGGCGGCAGAAATTATTCAGTCATTGGATGAAAAATTTGATCTGGTTTTTATTGACGCCGATAAGCTGAATTATGAATTGTATTTTGACCTTGTAATAGATAAAGTACCTGCCGGAGGATTCATTATTGCAGATAATGTACTTTATGATGGCGAGGTGGTATTGCCGGAATCAGAACAAAGCAAGAATGCCCGTGCAATAAGTAGGTTCAATAAAAAAGTAAAAACAGATAGCAGGGTGGAGCATATGCTGCTACCGGTGCGTGATGGATTGATGATAATGCGGAAGCTGGGGTAGTATTAGTTTATACTGGTGTATAGGGGCTCAAGGTGTATTCTTCTTCATTATTTTATTTCATCACGCCTATCATAGCTCCGAAGTTGCCGCCGGTGTCAAATCTTTTCAGTTCGGGTAAATACATTTGAGAAATTGAGCCATCCAGAAATAAGGCATTGTTACATTTCAAAGTAGTTTTGAACATCATGGCGAAATCGTAGAAATTTACAAAGCCATCGGAGATAGCAAAAACAATCGCGCCATCGCTGGTTATGCCCACACCACTCCTGATATTGATATTGGCAGAGCCATTGGTGAAATTACTATTGATCGTTCCATCAATTACCAGCATGGGTCCTGACTGGGTTGCAAACAGTACCTTTTCTTTTAGCGCTTTATAGTCTTTTGAAGGGATAATGGTTGCTTTGTCTTTTGTGATAATAAAGATTCCATTGGGCTGCATGTAGAAATTGCCGCTATGGCTATGACCAAGGTTTATTTTCTGGTATTGCCTGCCGTTTTCAATATATAATCCCAGCGGTGAATTGTCTTCCATATACATCCCGGCATTAGTTGCAAAAAGCAGATGATGCCCTTCACTTTCAACAAAAGACCTCAGGCGGCCAAGGCTGGTCAGCTTCTGGTTGTGTTTGTTTTTCCAGAACATCTGAACTTTCTCCGATGGGTAGGACACGCTGAAAACATCGAATGAATGACCATTGTAAGTAGCCGTGTATGAATTATGGTTGCTGGCATGAGCCGTTTTTGTTTGTCCGTTAGTGAAAACCGGGAACAAAAAAACAGTCAGGATGGCCGCAAGCAATTTTGTATGAAAAGTGGATACCGGCAAGCAGATTTTTTTTGAGTATGATCAAATTTAACTATAAAAAGGGTATTCTCTGCAAAAACAATGAACAGAAGATAATTTGAAAGTGGCTTAGTGCAGGTATCGTTGCATGAAAGGATAGCAGGCGTATGCAAAGTATTTTGAGCGTGCGAATGCCTGCTGCAAGGTCACTTTTGCGGTTCCTTAACAGTAAATGCGACAATAGATGCGTACTTTTGCATATCCATTGCACCATAATATTTTAAATCATTGTAAATGAGGAAATATATAGTTTACTGTTTAAGCCTGATGTTGCTTGTAGCTACAAGTACACTTGCGCAGGACAGTTATAGTGCAAGGGCAAGGAAGTATGTTGACCAGTACGCTACATTGGCCATACTGGAACAAAAAAAGTCGGGTATCCCCGCATCCATAACCCTTGGGCAGGGTATACTGGAAACCGAGGCGGGTATCAGTGAACTGATGACTGCCGCCAATAATCACTTTGGAATAAAATGTAAAAACGGATACCAGGGACCCTCATTTTCGCATACAGATGATGCACCTGATGAATGTTTTAAAAGTTATTCCTGCGCGGCAGAATCATTCAGGGACCATTCGGAATTGCTGAGGAAAAATCCGAGGTATGCACCCTTATTCTCCATTCAACCTACTGATTATGCCGGATGGGCAAAATGCCTTAAAAAATGCGGATATGCTACCAGTCCGCAATATGCCCAAAACCTGATCAGGATAATTGAAGATTTTAAGTTGCAATCTTATACACTGACCGCATTCGACAGTTCGCTTACAATAGATCAATTAACAGATGCCATTTCGGATAAGCGGCCGGGCGCTGATTCAGTGACTAGTATTACCATGAATAGTAATCAGGCATTATCATTAAGTAATCCTAACTACCCGCATCCGGCGCCTGTGGCTACAGAAGCGGCATCAAAAAAACCGGTAGTTGCAGCCACTACCACGACTCTTATTGCTGATAAAGTTGCAGGTCATCATGATAGTGTTAAGCAAGCGCCTGTTGCTGCTATCAAGACAAATGTGCCCGCACTAACCCATCAGCCGCTTCATGCTGATACAATGTATAATACAGTAGCTCGTGTAAATGCTGTGTCAGCGCCTGTGGTAAAACCTGTTGTACGTGCCGACAGCATTAAAACTGTAGTGAAACGCCCTGTAGTTACCAATGAATTGCCTGTAGTAAAAGCAGAATCGGAAACTATTTCCAGTGAGAAGAGTTCGGTTGAAGAGAGCAGGATTGTAATGGTGAACGGGTTGAAGGCATTTTATGCTTTTAAGGATGAAATGCTGCTGGCCTATGCCATGAAATACAAGATCAGTTATCCTCAGTTATTGTTGATAAACGATCTTACAGATGGCCCTTTGCCCTATAATATGTATGTGTACCTGGAAAGGAAACTCACAAGGGGAACCAATTCGCAACACATTGTCAGGGATGGTGAGAGCCTGTTCATGGCTGCACAAACTGAGGGCATGCAACTGAGGGTGGTAAGAGAATTGAATTTGCTGAATCCTAATGAAGAGCCTGTACCGGGAACTATACTTGAACTTCAGTCGTCGGCCCATACAAAACCAGCAACAATTGTTGGTCAGATGTCAGCGCATAACCGTAATATGATCGTTTTGTCTGATGATAAGGCGCCAGCCAGGAATTCTGACTATATTGAAATAAAGAAAGGCAAGCCTACCACCTTTGCAGATACAGCCAGGCCTAAAATTGTAGTTAAGGATAATTTGCCTGCTGAACCTATCCAACCAACCGTTAAAGTTTTAATTGCCGCTCAGTCTGTTGTAAAGAGCGATACAGCGGTTGCCCGCTTTCAGCAGAAGGTAGTTTTAACCAATGCACAGACTGCACCTGAAGTAAAATCGGTACGGCCTGTGATTGCCACACCTGCAATTTCAAAAGTTGATAGCATTGCGGTAAACAGGCCTGTAGTTAATGCAGCAGGAAAGCCAGCCAGTGGGAGCCAGAGTAAATTCTATACAGTTAAGAAGGGTGATACGGCATTTTCCATTGCTAAAAACAACAATCTTACATTGCCTCAACTCCTTGATATGAATAATCTGGAGGATGGGCAGATTAAGATAGGGCAAACCCTGCAGGTAAAAGAATAGATAAATGGCTACAGTAACTATACATGACAAAGTATTTGCACCATTCATAAGCAGGGAAGCCATTTCTGAAAGAATCGCATCGCTTGCGGCGCAGATCAGCAGCGCTTACCGGGATAAAAACCCTTTGTTCCTGGGCATTCTCAACGGCTCATTTATTTTTGCAGCCGACCTAGTCAGGGAAGTTAATGTTCCGGCTGAAATATCATTTATTAAACTTGCATCATATAAAGGAACCACTTCAACGGGAAATGTGGTTACCGCCATCGGTCTCGAAGAGAATCTTGCGGGAAGGCATCTCATTATAGTGGAGGATATCATTGATACCGGAAAAACGCTACATGCATTTTTACCCGAAATATATCAGCGGCAACCAGCCTCTGTTGCAATAGCCACATTTCTTACCAAGCCGGTTGCATTGAAGTATGATGTAAAAGCCGATTACATTGGTTTTGAAATTGAGGATAAGTTTGTAGTAGGTTACGGCCTGGATTTTGATGGATACGGCCGGAATCTGCCGGAATTGTACCAGCTTGTTTAGTATCCGGTCATTAATTTGTTGGATGCTTATCCATTTTCATTTTCTATCTTTAGGTTTGAATTTTTCCGGAAATGATGAAGCCATTCTTAATATTTGCGTTCTTATTGATTTGTACTACTTCATGCAAGGAGAAATGGAATGAAGAAGATAAGCGGGCTTTTTTTACCGCCTGCACCGAAGAAGCCAAAGGGAACTGGGCTCATTCTGACTCCCTGGCCAAAGCTTACTGCGACTGTATATTCAATAAATTGGCGGTAAAATACCCCCAGGAAGAAGATATGCTGGAGCATATAGATAAACTGGCAAAAGATACCGACCTGATTAATTGCCGGTCGGAGGTTGCTCCTGGTAAATAAGAGATATTGTGTGGTGAGTATAGTAAGTTTGGTAATGGGATGCTAATTAATGTAATTTTATTATATAAGATGATTTTTCGGTAAGTTAACATCATTAGTCGGCGGGGCTGCGCCCTTATAAACTTAAATACGCTACCTTTGCGCCTCATTTTTACTATTTCATGGATCGTAATCAAGTTATTGGTTTTTCACTTTTGGCCCTGTTGCTGATAGGGTATTTGTTTTACAACCAACACGAGCAGAAGATATATTTTGAACAAAAGAGGGCAGATTCTATTACTCATGCTCTTGCGCATCCGCGCACAATAATCGACAGCAGCAAGGCAGTAACGGCGGCAGCCACACCGGTAAAGGATTCGGCTACAGAGGCGTTGATCAAATCTCAGCCTACATCTTATCATGGCCAGTTGGAAATAATAACACTGGAGAACAAAAAACTGTCGCTGGATTTCAACAGCAAGGGAGCATTTCCTGTTGCAGCCAATATAAAGGGATATAAAACATACGGGCAGAAGCCACTCTATATGTTTAATGGCAAGGGCAATATGTTTAGCGCCATACTTCCTGTAGACAATGGTAAATCGACCGCCGACCTCTTTTTTGTACCGGTAAAAAAGGATGAACCCAATGGTGATAAGTCAGTTGACTTTACGGCCGACTTGGGTAGTGGTAAAAAAATAGACATCATTTATACCCTTCCTGCCGATGATTATATGATGCGCTGTAACATTGTGCTGACGGGCATTACAGCCAACAGTCTGCCGCTTTACTGGCAGATATCGGGCCTGCATACCGAGAAGGATATTACCACGCAAAGAATGGGTAGTGGTTCGCTGCAGGTTTACTTTGGCGATAAAAACGGCAAGTATGATTATTTCAGTATCAATAATGAGCAGAAAACACAAAAGGCCGATTTTGCACCATCATGGGTTGGTTTCAGAAAGCAGTATTTCAGCAGTGTGCTGATAGCTGATGAAGGCTACTCCAGGCTGGATATCACTTACTCAGGTAATTCGACGGACAGCAATATAATAGCCGAGAACAAATCTGCCATGCAGATAAATATGAAGCAAAACGGCAATGAGCAGACTGCTTCTTTAAAATGGTATATAGGCCCCAATGACTACCACACTTTACAGAACTATAAATTGGGTCTTGAAGAAATGGTGCCCCTGGGTTATGGTATCATGGCTTTTGTGAAGTACATCAATAAATGGGCGCTGATACCCATATTCTACTTCCTCTCGGGTATTGTGAAAAACTATGCGATTGTGATCATGCTGATGACCATTTTTATCAGGTTGATCTTATCGTTCTTTACCTACAAAAGCTATTTATCTTCGGCCAAGATGCGCGTGCTTAAGCCGGAGCTTGATGAGCTGCGTGCGAAGATCGGAGACGATCAGCAGAAGTTCAGCATGGAGCAAATGAAACTATACCGCTCTGCCGGAGTGAATCCGCTGGGGGGATGTCTGCCCATGTTGTTCCAGTTGCCCATATTGCTATCCATGTATTATATGTTCCCGTCCTTCATCGAATTCAGGCAGCAGCACTTCCTGTGGTGCGATGATCTTTCGTGCTATGATAGTATTGTGAGCTGGACTACCAATGTGCCCTTTTTATCATCGGTTTACGGTAATCACGTGAGTCTGTTTACCCTGATGATGACCGCATCGAGTATGTTCCTGGCGATATACAACAGGAATATGACTCCCCAGGATCCCAATAATCCGATGCTGAAGTATATGCCGTTCATTTTCCCAATTATATTGATGGGCGTATTTAACAAAATGGCAGCGGCGCTTACCTTTTACTATACTTTTTCCAACCTGCTGAGTATTGCACAGCAATTTATAATACAGAAGTATTTTATTGACGAAAAAGCGATACACGCCCAACTGCAGGAAAATAAAACCAAGCCGGCAACCCCATCCAAGTGGTCTCAGAAACTTGAGGAGATGCAAAAGCTTCAGGCAGAGCGTGCAAAAACCCCGCCAAGGATAAACAAGAAATAACAAAGGCGGTAATGCGGGTGGTAATGCGATAGTGTGAGATTTTAACCAAAATGGGCACAAAGGAGGGCGTTAAGTGCACAGTTGTGGAAGGATAGATATAGGGTACAAAGCTATTATGGAGCCATGAATTGGGCAAATTGAAAATCTATGATAGTACGTTATTCGGTCTATGACAGACCGCTGGCGATCTGTCATAGAAAATAGTTTGTGGGATTGGCGCGGGTTTGGGGGGATTTTGGGGTGTTTTTGAGCCGGGTGGCAGGGATGGTGAGGCTCTTTCTCCTTTTTTGGTGTCCGGCGTGGGTTGCGCCCGGGTCTTTGCTGGTGCAAAGGGTCTCACTATGAGAGATATTGATGGAACTCTATTAATTGCATCTATAATTTAATTACCTTTGCAAAAATTTTTAATAAAAAACCATTATGAGCACGATGACTCGTTCACAGATTGACTTTAAATTACCTTATAAAGTAAAAGACATCAGCCTTGCAGAGTGGGGCCGTAAAGAAATCAGACTGGCTGAAGCAGAAATGCCCGGCCTTATGGCTATCCGTGCAGAGTACGGACCATCGCAGCCACTGAAAGGAGCTCGTATAGCAGGTTGTTTGCATATGACTATCCAGACTGCTGTTCTGATCGAAACACTTACCGCACTTGGCGCCGAAGTTCGCTGGAGCTCGTGCAACATTTTCTCTACTCAGGATCACGCAGCCGCTGCTATTGCCGCTGCAGGTATCGGGGTTTTTGCATGGAAAGGCCAGAGCCTTCAGGATGCCGACTGGTGTATTGAGCAGACTCTGTTCTTCGGTTCCGAAGATCGTCCCCTCAACATGATCCTCGACGATGGTGGTGATCTTACCAATATCGTTCTCGACCATTATACCGAACTGATCGCCAACATCAAGGGCCTCAGCGAAGAAACTACTACCGGTGTTCACCGCCTGTACGAAAGGATGGCAAAGGGTACATTGCCGCTTCCTGCAATCAATGTAAACGACTCGGTTACAAAATCGAAATTCGACAATAAATACGGTTGCCAGGAAAGTCTGGTAGATGCTATCCGCCGTGCCACCGATGTTATGATGGCTGGTAAAGTAGCAGTAGTAGGCGGTTATGGCGATGTAGGCAAGGGCAGTGCGCTGTCATTGCGTGGCGCCGGCGCCCGCGTTATGGTTACCGAAATCGATCCTATCTGCGCGCTTCAGGCTGCTATGGATGGTTTTGAAGTTAAGAAGATGATTGATGCGGTAAAAGAAGCCGACATCATTGTTACCGCTTCAGGTTGCCGCGACCTCATTACCGAAAAGCACTTCCGTGCCATGAAGGATAAGGCTATCGTTTGCAACATTGGTCACTTCGATATCGAAATTGATATGGCATGGCTCAATGGCGCTTATGGCAATACCAAAGACACCATCAAACCACAGGTTGACCTTTACAACATAGATGGTAAAGAAGTGATCGTATTGGCTGAAGGCCGTCTCGTGAATCTTGGTTGCGCTACTGGCCACCCGAGCTTCGTAATGAGTAACTCTTTCAGCAACCAGACACTGGCTCAGATAGAGCTGTGGCTGAATCACTCTAAATACGAGAACAAGGTTTATGTACTGCCTAAGCACCTCGATGAGAAAGTAGCACGCCTGCACCTGGGTAAGGTTGGCGCTCAGCTCGAAGAGCTTACCGAGGCACAAAGCGAATACCTGGGCATTCCTAAAGAAGGTCCTTACAAAGCTGATATGTATCGTTATTGAGTAGATAGTAGATAGTAGATAGACGAGGGTCGAAAGACGCAAGCCTACCGAATGGCTTTCAAAATAAAATATAGTAAAGGGCTCCGGATGGGGCTCTTTACCTTTTTAAAGGGGCTTGTGTTCTTGATTTCAGCAGTCTGTAACTGTTTCGGCTAAAGTGATACTGGCGGTAAATTGCAAAGCCAAAGCTATCGGCCGCAGGCCTTTTCTTTTGCAGTTCTTCCGGGCTGTCCGGATCATACTCATTGGCTTCAATATCTCGCAGGCAGGTGCCCTTTATGGTCAGAGGCAGATCCCCGAAACCGGTATCGGCAGCAGCATCCTTCAGTTGCCAGCGCCATTCCGATCCGCCGCCATTTGTGCGGCTTGCATTGGGCACGGTAAGTAAGGTTTTGAAGCGCCCGTTCAATAGGCCAAATACAAACAGGTATTCAAAATACGGTCCGCCTGCACCGCCGTTGGCATACCGCAGGTAGCAGCCATAATTGTTGCGGGCAAATCTGATAAGGTGTATCTTAGGCAGGCTCTGAAAAGCACCATAGCAGCCCAATCCCGGCGCAAAGTTTTTCAGTTTCCATACCCCGCCCGAGTCGGTAAACCAGGCCAGGCCCAGTATGGCACACGTCATGCGGCCGCAGTTTATAAAGTCGATCTGCTGTACCTGCAGCGAGGAGAACGAAATGAAAATATTACGCCGTCCGCTATCATCGGTAAAGCAAAGGGTATCTGCCCATTGGGTCATCTGTCCATCCTGCTCCGGAAACAGAACCTTACCCTCCCCAAACCAGGTCTCGAACCACTGCTCCGGGCACGACTTGCATCGCCACGCCTCCAGGCTCAGCGCGCTATCGTCCTCGTAAGGTGCGGACAAATGATAGTACCGTCCGGGAAACAACCGTTTCAAAGCCTCATCAGGCCGGAAAGGACTTTCGAGCACAACAGCAGGCTGAGTAAATCCGGCAATGCTTCGTGGTTCTATCTTAGGATATTCGTAAGGCTCCTTCTTAGGTGCGGTATTCGAATGGGTTGGAGTATCCGTTTGTTGTTGAACAGGATGATCATTATAGTAAAGCAAAGAATCGCTGGTGGCATGCCCCCCGTTATTAGCGCCACAGGAGCATAACCACATTAATAGTGCCATCAGTAAATATAGGCGGAGCGCATGCATGTAGGAATAAAGATACTAAAAACCACTATGCCGGAAATCAATGCAGGTGCAGCCGGCGAAACGATTGCCTTACTTTGAGCATATACCCCATCAACAGATCGCCATTGAGAAAGGTATTCCAGATATGTATGATAATGAATAACATGGTGCCTTTATTGATTGATTTCAAGTGGGTGAGCAGATACAGAATCAGATGCACTCCATTCAACCGCCAGCCTGGGTATACAGTAAGGTATGCAGCATGCCGTAAAGTTGTGACGGGCAATTTTAATGGCTTCTTCAGGATGTTCAGGAGCTATAGGGTACAGCCAGATGGTGCTTTCCATGAGTTCGTGCTCATGCAGCCTCACCCAGTTTTTCTGTTCCAGCCGGCGAACGATAATGGAATATACTTCGGGATCTAATAAAGGGAAATCAGCGGTAACCAGTACAAATGACATTGTTTAAATTTCGTGCAAGGTAGATACATTGCCCCGCCCCGCTAACAGTTGATCGACGGTATTTAAAGGGTTTTTTACCCCATATCGCGTGAAAACTACGGTATCAGCGCCGGGACATTGCACAGCATTACATAGCCTCAGCACATGAAAATGCATGCACGAAATGCCATAAAACGCAATCAATAAACAAGCAAATGAGAAAACTACTACCAATCGCCCCTATGATGCTCATGGAAGCGGATGTAGTGCTTTTTGCGGGCAGTATGAATGTAGTGATAGCGCCTGTTATACTTGGCCCATCTTCCTTCAAAGCAACTTGCGATGCTGAGGAGTAAAACAAATAATACAATCAATCTGGCTATACTATACTTCATAAATCAGGTATAAAGATATTCCAATTTTTAAATCAGGGGCTAATATCGGAAAAAATTTCTTTCTTTTTCTAATGAAACTCAGGAATCTTTCTTTCTTTTTCATCACCGGTCCGGATTTTGAGGGTCATAAGATCAACAATGACCGCAATCCAGGCCACAATACAGGGAAATGCCTTGATCCGGTAGGGCTGTATAAAGTGCGACCGGACATAGGATGGAAAGAAATCGGTTGAGGACAGACTGGTAAACACAAGTACAAAAAACAGGATGCTGGTTCGCCAGCCGGTAGCAGGGAGGGCAAAATACCATATGGCTACACCAGTCACGGCTATTATATAAGTGGCCGATTCGGCTTTATGATTGAAGATGATCACCCATATAAGCATAGAGGCCAGCGCCAGTAGTCTGTATGTTTTATCGGCATAAAGGTTAACCCTGGCAAACGGCAGGAAGAATAAGAGCAGCCCGGCGATGAGCACCCGGTTATTTATACCGGTAAGCCCAAACCAGCTTTGCAGCCATCCGTTTACCGACAGCCCGGTAGCCTTTGATGCATCGGCAACCATCAGTGAGGCCCAGTTATGATATTGCCATACCAGCGTAGAGAAGGGTGTAACCAGCAAGGGCAGGACCGCCAAAACAACGGTCCAGAGCAGCACATAACCCGCGAACTTCATTTTGTCGGGGTAAAAAAGGAAGAGGCAGCAACCTATTGCGCCATAAACCTTTATATAAGTGGCAATAACCAGCCACAACGCCGCCCAGATAACTTTGCCGCGATCCATACAGCCAAATGCCGCTATGATCAGTCCGCAGATAATGCCATTGCTCTGGGTGTTGGATATGCAGGTGAGCAATTCGTTGAATACGAACCACAGCAGCAGGCACTGAGTCTTGAGGTTGAAGGGCAGCAACCGGACAGCAAAGAACAGGCACAGCGCATTTATCAGGTTCCAGATACAAAGGCCAACCACATCGGGCAGCCACGCCATAGTACCCATAAACAGGGCGAAAGTGGGGCTGTATTTGTAAAAGTCCCAATGGCTGGAGGGGTATATGCCATAGAGGTCGGCGCCCTGCACCAGGTGATACCAAGAGTATTTGTAAATGAGGTAATTGTTGTATTCGGTCATTTGCCGGCCTATGTACAGATTCATATACCGTGGCTGGTTCATTATGTCTGCCGGTATCGTTGATGCCCTGGGCATGATAAAGGGATGTGTGCCCAGCAGGTATAACTGCACTGATGTAAAAACCGCGGCCAGGCAAAACAATATAAACAGTGTGCGTTTGTTGATTACTAATGCACTTAAAGTTTGCCTGGTCATATGCTATTACAGGGTTTTAAGGTTGACTATGGCGCTAGAAAGTGTTGGGGTAAAACAGCTTCTTTTTTAAGGGTCATAAGGCGGTAAAGAATAACGAACCATAGCATAATGCAGGGAACCGCTTTTATGGTGTAAGGAATGAAAAAGTGGTCTCTGAAATAGGGTGGAAAAAGATCGGTGGGCGAAAGGCAGGTGAAAATGAAAACAACCGCAAGCAACAGGCTGCGCCATAACTGCCTCGATGCCGAAAAATACCACAACACCACGCCTGCAATGGCTATTATAAATGTAGGCGATTCGGCTTTGTGATTGAAGATGATCACCCATATAAGCATGGACGACAGCATGAGTATTTTGTACAATTCGCTCCCGTAAAGTTTAAACCTGATGAAGGGCAGCAGGAACAAAAACAACCCCAGCAAGGTGATAATACCCTTTCCGCTGCTGATGCCGAACCAGGTGTGCAGCCACCCCGCCACCGACAGCCCATAGGAAACCGACTGATCTTCGGCCATCATGGTGGTCCAGTTGTGGTATTGCCATACGAGCGTATGGGGTGAAGTAACGGCCAGTGGCATAACGGCCAGGAGTATGGTCCATAGTAAGGCCCAGGCTATGAATCTTACCTTACCGGGATAAAACAGGAACAGGCAAAACCCGATGGCGCCGTATACTTTTATGAAAGTAGCAATAACCAGCCACAGCGTAGCCCATGCTATTTTGCCCCGCTGCATGCAGGCATAGGCCCCTATCATCAGTCCCGCCATCATGCCGTTGCTCTGGGCGTTCTGAACAGAGGTGAGCAACTCCAGCAATACAAACCAAAGCATCAGGCTCTTGATACGGTCGTTGAACTGCAGCATCCTGATGGCATAAAAAAGCGCCAGTGCATTGCCCAGGTTCCAGATGGTGAGGCCAATATAATCCGGCAGGTGGGCCAGCAGCCCCATGCAGAGTGCGAAAGTGGGGCTGTACTTGTAGAGGTCCCACTGCTCGGAGGGGAACAGCATATACATGTTCCTGCCATCCAGCAAATGAAACCACGACTGCCTGAATATCACATAATTGTTGTACTCAGTGTAAGGGAAACCGCCAAACATATGCGGTGGCAGCAGCAAAGCCTGTATACTGGCAATAAGCGCCATGAGCACATAGACACCAGGCAGAAACCGTGGATGAATGATAAGTCGGCGTAAGGATTGCAATATATAAACCTGTTTAACGAAGTAACCGGTGCAGCGCCATGCCGAACCGGTTACAAATATAGAGTAATCTCTTTTTTAAATGCAGGAGATCTACATTCTTTCTATTACGATTGCGCTTGCGCCGCCGCCGCCATTGCATATTGCTGCGGCTCCGTACTTGCCGTTGTTCTGGTTCAGTACGTTGATGAGGGTAGCCACAATGCGGGCCCCGCTGCAACCCAATGGATGACCAATAGCAACTGCGCCGCCGTTCACATTTACCTGCTCTGGTTTAAGGTTCAGTTTCCGTGTGTTTACAATACCCACAACGCTGAATGCCTCATTGAATTCGAAGTAAGAAATATCTTCCAGTTTCAGACCTGCTTTGGCAACTGCCTTAGGCACGGCAACCGATGGAGTAGTAGTAAACCATTCGGGAGCCTGCTCGGCATCGGCAAAACCCGATATTTTAGCTATTGGCTTAATACCCAGGGCTTCTGCTTTTTCCTTGCTCATCAGTACCAGCGCAGCAGCGCCGTCGTTCATAGTACTGGCGTTGGCTGCAGTTACTGTACCGTCCTTGGTGAAAGCGGGACGCAGGCCGGGTATTTTGTCGAACTTAACATTCCATGGCTCTTCGTCTTTCGATATTTTGATCGGATCGCCTTTCTTCTGAGGTACTTCTACCGGAACGATTTCGTTATCAAATTTACCGGCATCCCATGCGGCCTGGCTGCGTTTGTAGCTGGTAACCGCAAATTCGTCCTGGGCCTCGCGCGATATGTTGTATTCTTTGGCGCAAAGGTCGGCGGCATTGCCCATGGCGTAGTTATGATACACATCTATAAGGCCGTCTTTTGCCAAACCATCTATGAGCGTAACATTACCATATTTATTACCCCAGCGCAGATTTTCGTTGTAGAAAGGCACATTGCTCATACTTTCCATACCCCCTGCAACCACTACATCGGCATCACCCAGCATAATCGCCTGTGCGCCCAGCATGATGGACTTCATACCACTGGCACAAACTTTATTGATCGTGGTGCATGGCACATTATCGGGTACACCGGCAAAGCGTGCAGCCTGGCGGGCCGGAGCCTGACCCAGATTGGCCTGGATAACACAGCCCATATATACTTCATTTATCTCGGCGGGGTTGATGCCTGCCCGCTCTATTGCGCCCTTAATGGCTATTGAACCAAGCTTTGTGGCCGAAAAATCTTTCAATGAACCACCCCAGATTCCGATTGGTGTGCGTACTGCTGAAACAATATATACTTCTTTCATAATTTTTTTTTAGAACGGTGCAAAGTTACACAAAAGAGTGCGAGCGAGGTTTTAATGTTTACTGATATTGGTCATTATTAATTTCCAATGTGGGAATTTCCAATTTCCAATTGAGAAAATCCAAAATGCATTATAAAATCCAAAATGCAGTTTCTGAATTCCGTGTGTTATACCGTTAAGGCAATAAAAGCAGGCATAGTCCAGAGGACTTAAATATGTATAACCTGGTGTGAAGCCCCAGGTTGAAGAATAATACCACCCTCCCCGGACTGTGTTGAATAATGTATTCGTGCCTGAAATTTATGTCTGAAATATTTTGGAGATTTTATTTGGGGGGATGTTAAAATTATAGGGGGTGCATGGGTATCTTTGAAAAAAATAAAGATTATTTAATTAGTATGGATACAGGGGAAATACTGATTTATCAAAACCGGGATGGCAACATCAAAATAGATGTAAGGCTGGAAGATGAAACTGTGTGGCTGACCCAGGCGCAACTGTGTGAGCTTTTCCAGAAGTCGAAAGCGACTATAAGCGAGCATATAAAGAATGTTTTTGAAGAAGGGGAATTGGACGAAAATTCAGTTGTTCGGAATTTCCGAACAACTGCCAGTGACGGTAAGGGATATGAAACAAACTATTATAGCCTGGATGTGATCATCTCGGTAGGCTACCGGGTAAAATCGCCACAGGGAACGCAGTTTCGGATATGGGCTACGCAGCGGCTGAAGGAGTATATTATTAAGGGCTTTGCACTGAATGATGAACGATTCAAGTCGGGCAGTTCGATGAATTATTTTGAGGAACTGCAGGGGCGTATACGGGAAATCCGGCTCTCGGAACGTTTCTTCTACCAAAAGATTAAAGACATTTATACAACCAGTATTGATTATAACCCGAAAGATGAACAAACAATAGAGTTTTTTAAAATAGTGCAGAACAAATTGCTATGGGCAATAAGCACACAAACTGCGGCAGAACTGGTATACAGGCGGGTTGATGCCTCGCTGCCCTTGCTCGGAATGCAGTCATATGATAAGAAAATACCGGAGAAGATAACTAAAAACGACCTGGCGGTAGCCAAAAATTATCTGAACGAAAAAGAGATAAAACTATTGGGCCTGTTGGTGGAACAGTACCTGGCTTTTGCCGAAACAATGGCACAGCAGCGCACGCCCATGTATATGAAGGATTGGATAAGCAGGCTGGATAGTATATTGCAACTGAATGGCAGGGAATTGCTAACTCATGCCGGGAAAATAAGCCATGAAATGGCAGTTCAAAAATCGGGTGAGGAGTTTGCGAAATTTAAAACAGAACAAAAAAAAGCAGAGAAAGAACAAAGTTTAAAGGATATAGAACTTGATATAAAGAAGTTGAAAAAATGAAATTCACTGAATCACAATTAGCACGGGCATTTATAGCTCTTCTTGGTAAGGAGAGGGATTACTCATTATGTAGGGGATAATATAGTGCGCGGAAGTGATGAGGTGCTGATTTCGGAATCCCCAATATTAAATTCCAGAGTCCAAAATCCAATCCCACCTGTTTCCCGGTAAATTGGCATTAAAATAAACAATCCATTTTATTTGGAATTTAGAACTATTTACCCTATCTTTGCCCCAAATCTCATCAATAAATACTAAATAATCCCATCATGAAGCAACCTAATTCAAATCCTGAGCATTGCACACAAAATTGCACACTTACAACCAAAATGCGCAATTATCTCAAGCTAAACGCTTGATTATCAATAAAAAAATGCGCAACAAAATATTTTTTGCGCAGTGTGCAATTCTATTAAAAGAACAAGCAAAAAAATCATAGCAGGTCCATTGTGACCTTTGTTCACTTCTTAGTTGCCCTTGTGGTTAATTGTTTAGTGATTCTAATTTCTGCAAAAAACAGCAAAAAAATTACAGAAACCTGCAATTTTCAACTACTAAACAATTGATTATCAATACAAACTCCTGCAATTATTCTGAAAAACCATTCTGGAAATGCAACACAATCAGCGAAATCCTATAATCCCTCTTCGTGCGCCATAGCTTTTTCAGCGAAGGAGCATTTAATCTGCGATTCAGACAATTTTGCAGTCCCCTGCAATTTTCAACTACTAAACAATTGATTATCAATATAAACTCCTGCAATTTTTACTGCAAAAGACTACAACCATGCAAAAACCATCCAATTCTGAAAATTCAATAATTCTGAAGATTCTGATTCAGACAATTTTTGCAGTCCCCTGCAATTTTTTACTGCAAATGACAACAATCATGCAAAAACCTAGCTTAGGCAACCATCTGTGAGATGGATTTTATGGTTGCCATATTGTGAGGCCAGGGGGCTATGGGTAACCATAAGTATGGTGATGGCTTGCGACTGATTTATACTCTTTAGCAGGTCGAGTATTTCGATGGATAGGGCCGGGTCAAGATTGCCGGTAGGTTCATCGGCTAAAATAAGAGTGGGTTTGTTTATCAGGGCGCGGGCAATGGCAACCCGCTGCTGCTGTCCGGCGGAAAGTTCTTTGGGTAAATGGTTCTTCCGGTTTTCAAGACCTACCAGTTTTAGTAGTTCCAGGGCGCGGTTGTATTTCTGTGCTTTGTCGATATTGGAAACAGCTAAAGGCAACATCACGTTTTCGATGGCTGTCAGGTAGGGTATCAGGGCGAAACTTTGCATTACAAACCCCACATTGTTCATCCTGAAGCCGGACAACTGTTTGTCGGATGCTGAATCGATTCTGAAGTCATTAAAGAGTATGGTTCCGGAGGTTGATTTAATGAGGCCCGCCAGGCATAACAGCAAGGTGGTTTTACCCGATCCTGAAGATCCTGTAATAGTAACGAAGTCTCCCTTGTTAACCGAGAAGTTTACATTTTTCAGTGCATCAACGGGACCATCGGCATGATGGTATTGCTTGCAAAGGTTTGTAATTGTTAAATTCATAATCAGCCCTCCTGCATGTTAATAAACGGATCGATTTTACCAGCCACCCATGCGGGTATTACTGCCCCGATAAGTGATACGGCAACCGAAATTAATAAGGACACCAGTATTAATCCGGGCAATGGACGAACCGACAAATTGGCGAATTCAGGGCCCAGCCACATTGCCGCTCCTGTACCTATAATATACCCAATAATGCCGCCGATAACCCCTAGAATAAAGGCTTTGGCCAGCAGCATGCGGTATATAATGCCTTTTGAAAAACCTATCATCCGAAACATCCCGATCTCTTTTCTCCGCTCATTTACATTTGCCCACATAAAGTTGCCAATAGAAATGCCGCCTACGAAAAGGATAATGAGCAGGAATACAAAAGACACCTTGTTCATCATTTTATTGGTTTGCACCTGGGTAGAAACTATCTGGCCAATTGTGGTGATTTTAGTATCGGGTAAAATGTTCCTGAGTTTGCCAAGAAGTCCTTCGGTTATTGCATTGCAACAGCCCATTATTTCTATGGCGCTGATCTGTTCTTTAATCCCCAGCAAATTCTGGACTATGTGCAGATGAGCGAAAATGCGGTCATCATCAATAGTTCCTGTTTCAGTAATCACTTTGGCAATCCTGAATGTTTTGCCTTCGATAACAATAGCGGCGTTTTCTTTTAGGTTTAATCTTCTGGCCGCCGAGTAGCCCACCAGGCATTCATCGGGTGCAAGAGAATCAATGGATTTGCGCTGCAGTTTTTCATCCTTGTAGCCAAGGGATTCATTGGAAGGATTTGGCCCGCACGACGCTTTCAGTGTTTTACCAAACAAGCCTGAATTTTGCCATATCGGTTTTGAGGCCAGTTCACTTTTAGGTAGTATCCCGGTTAGTACTATCTTCTGACCATTGATACTGATTCGGCGGGTAAGTTTGGGAGACATATTGTCGACACCGGCAAGTGAGGACGTTGCTATCAACTCTACATACTCTTCGGGGAAAGTTGGGGCATCTATGTCGGCAGTGTAGTAGTTATCCACGTTTGAGCCCTGGGGTAATACCAATATATTAGCTCCGAGGTTATCGAGATTTATTGCAACTGCTTTTTCGGATACTACAGATATGGACCTTATGCCCACAATAACAGCTACTCCCAGGGTGATTGCCAGCAATCCTGAAATTAACTGCGACTTGTGGTACTTGAACTCAAGCCAGACTAGTTTTCTGACGTTCATATATTGTGTGTTGTGCGAATGATCAATGCTTATTTCTTTGGAGGGCAGCTTTTTCCGCTACCGGGAGGACAGCATGCAGTTTGAGTTTTTTTTGCCGCAGCTACCAGCGCATCTGTTTTTATAGGCGCAGAGAAATCGGAAGTAAACTGCCCTTTGCTGTTAAATACATGAACGATCGTTTTTGTTACCGGCAAATCAGGGTTGAGTAATTTAATGAACTCAGCCTCGGCTTTATCATCCAAATCAACTTCAACTACAACGGCTTTCCCGTTGAGGGCTAGAGCTGCTTTTTTACAAGCATCAGTTACGGTTGCTCTGTCTGTGAAGTTCTTTTTATACATCACTACAAAGACCGGTTTTTTCTGATCGAAACCAAGCAGCGCTTCTGATTGCCTTTTTGTGGGAATTCCCTCAACCAGTTTTTGCGGTGTTGCTTCATTTTTAGGATATCCATCAGTAACCACTCCATTAGAAGCGATAACCATAATCATAGGAGTAGCTGAACCAGATAAGCCATATTTTTTCACCAGTTCAGCGTTGGCTTTATCAGATTTGTCTAAAGTAATAACAGAAGATTTGGGATATAATTTATTGGCCTTTAGCGCAATTTCCCTGGTGGCGGGAAGGTCGATACCACCATTGGTTACCACAAGGAATACGGCATTGCCCTTTTTATTCTGATTGGCAATTTCAACAGATACTTGTGCAGTACAAATTTGCGAAGCCCAAAAAAATGTGGCGGTAAAAAAAACAGACAGAAAATATCTCATAAGCCTTAATTATACTTTTTTATAAACCCTGATGTACAAATCTATAAAATAAGTGGACCATATTGAATGATTAGAGTCAGCATTATAATTCTGATACATGAGGTATTTTCGAAATACAGTTCACTAATCTGTGCAGGGCTGGATAATGCCTGACAATTTAGATAGTAGATAGTAGATAGTAGATAGTCTGAAATACCAATTCCAAATTCCAGTATACAGTGGAGATTGGAGATTGGAGGAGAGGGTTACAATATGGCCGGAATGACGATGGTTAGCGGGTCAATATTCTGTACTGATGTAAATCACTGATTTTTCAATCACGGTCATTTTAGGCCCTAAAGTGGCGGATTAATTTTACATCGGATTCAGTTCTGAGGTATAAGTTCAGTAATCGCCATGGGGATAACAGAAACTATCGGGGAAAACACATAATAAGGAAAAGCAGTGTGAGAAAAGTAAGTGTTAACAACTAAAAACAACCAAAATGAAAAAGATCGTAGCATTAACATCGGTATTGACATTAGCAGTGTTTCTATTTTCGTTGCAAATAGGATGTAAGAAGAGTAATAATGCAACCCCTACAGTGGATTCGATAGCGCCAACGGATGCCACTAAATTGCAGGCTGTGCTGATTATTCCGGGTAGCACCGCAAAGACAGGGACTTTCCCAACAACCAGTCTTACGAATGCGCCTGTGATATCGGCTAACCAGTCATCGGCTTCTATTTCGCCAAATTATCAGTTGCTGCTTCCATTTAACTATTCATCGCCAAACGGAATAACTAAGATAGTGGTACAGGTGTATGGCGCAACAGGTTATCTTGAAGTTACCGGTTTCAGTTCGTCTACTACTACCGGAACAATAGTACTGCCCATAACCATTCCGGCTAAGGTGAAATACGGTAATTTCCAGCTGGTGTATATCATAATAGATAATTCAGGAAACATCTCGAATGTGCTGACAACAGATGTTGTGCTCACCGCACCTGTAACCTGTGCCACCGCAACAGTAAACGGATCGGAAGGATTGACCTTTACTACCATAGACATGACCGGCAAGGCATCGGGAGCAATGACGCTTACTTATGATACTTACAGTGTACCAGACAGGATAGATGTATATCAGAACGGAACATGGCTGACCGGTACAGGAACAAATCCGAACTCTACCATACCTCCGCAATGCGATTGCAGTACCCCATTGCCAGGATTTGTAGGCCAGGCAAGTACTTTGAACTTTACGTATGATGCAAACAAATCTAAAAACATAACAGTAGTGGTAAGTGGATGCCTGGGTGGCGGAACCGCATGGACCTGGACTTTGAACTGCCCATAAATATTAGACACAAATAAATAATAGAAAGGGTTGCCATTGCAAGGCAATCCTTTTCCTGTATGGTATTCTGAGGAGTGAAAAATTGTTATGTTTTGTGCTCAGGTAAACAAAAGAGAATTACAATATCAGCAGGTTGTGCATCCCTTTGAGGCCCTGCAAATCTCTTGGGTCCACCAGATTTATTTCGTTGACGTAGCGGAAAGCATATTGGCGGCCTGTGATATTCCCTGTGATTGTAACAGGATCTTCTGTAATGAGTTTTACTTTGGCAACAGACTGATTAGAAATCTGATTGCCAAAATTGGTGGTTGTACGTTTCTGGTTACAGTTGCACATAAAAGATCTAATTAAAGTTTTTGTTGGTTAATTTTTCCAGCATCAGGGCCGCGCCCGAATAATAAAGAGTGAGTATTATCACCATTTTCCAATCGGAAGCAGCAATAAGGGCGGCAATAAGTCCGATCCAGATACTCAGGCAGTAGAAACAGTCCATGAGTTTGCCAAAGAAGGAATCGCCACAGAATTTCCGGAGTTTGAATATAAGATCAAACGGACCATCTTCGGAGCTGATGAGGTGGGTAACTCTCCAGACCGCAATAACGAGTACCAGGTATTTTTCAAGTTGGTTCATTGAGTGGTGTTTGGTACAGATGCAAATTCAAGCAACATTGTAAGTAATTGCATAGGATACTACCTGCATCCCATTAATAATCTTTTAAAGCTTAGGCATTGATACCCAGGTAAAATTATAGATAAGCCATGACATTTTTTACCGTTGAACAACTGAAATTTCAGGGTTGATTAACGGTTTTTAGGTTCTGCGGAAGGATGGTAATATGGAAGGTTAAGAATGCGGGTACGCAGCAATTTGAAACAGAAGTTGGTTTCCGGAGTGGGAATTTCGTGCGAAATCAGGTAAAAGAGACGGAGGGCAGGAAGCCTGAAAAGCAGTGTGGTATTGGTTTGAACAAGTTATCCACAGCAATTAACAGGTTATGCACATGGCAATGGGGGTTTTTGCCCCTAAATAGGGCCGAAATGCGCCATAGTAAAGGGTTTTATCAGATATATAAACATGTGGATAAATATGTAGGAACAAAAAAGTGGTGAATTGTGGGAATTTGTGTTATTTTGTGTCTGTAAATAATCCATCCAACCAATGACCAGCTTTCTCGGAGAATATGAAGTAGCAATAGACGCCAAAGGGCGTTTTCTGCTGCCATCGGGTCTGAGGAAGCAGATGCCTGAAGGAACAGACGGGCAGTTTGTAGTAAAGAGGGATTTTGAAGCGTGCCTGACCATATATCCTTTAGAGACATGGAAAGCGATAAGCGATAAAATAAACAAGCTGAATGATTTCAAGCCGGAGGTAAGGGAATTCAAGCGGTTATTTCTGAACGGGGCTACGATAGTAGAACTGGACAGCGCAGACCGCATGCTGATACCGAAGCAACTGCTGGAGTATGCCGGTATAAAGAAAGATGCTGTATTGGCGTCACAAGGCAATAAAATGGAGTTGTGGGATAAAGATACCCATTCCAGGTATATATCCCAAAATTCGGTGAATATGAGCAGATTGGCAGAGATAGTGGCAATTGATTTCGGGAACCCATTTGAAAATTTATAGAATGGGCGCACCGGAATTTTACCACACAACAGTTCTTTTACATGAGGCAGTGGATGGATTGGCAATAAAGGAAGATGGCGTTTATGTGGATGCAACCTTTGGCGGCGGCGGACACAGCAAGCTGATACTGGAGCGACTGGGACCGAAAGGGAAACTCATAGCATTTGACCAGGATGCAGATGCATGGCGGAACAAACCTGATGATGACAGGCTGATTCCGGTAACAGAGAACTTCAAGTATCTGCGGCGCTTTCTGAGGCTGCATGGCAATGTGGAAGTAGATGGTATACTGGCTGATCTGGGTGTAAGTTCATTTCAGTTTGACACCGCTGAAAGGGGGTTTTCGATACGGTTTGACGGGCCGCTGGATATGAGGATGGATAAGCGGAGTGAGCTGACAGCAGCTAAGGTTTTGCAGACCTACACAGAACAACAACTGCTACAGATTTTTGAACAGTATGGAGAAGTGAGAAACTCTAAGCAACTGGCCAAACATATAGTAACGAACAGAAAAGGGCATGGGGTGCAGAGTATAGAAGGGCTGAAAGCGATGCTGGGCCCGGTGATGAGAGGAAACCCAATGAAATACCTGGCGCAGGTTTTTCAGGCGCTGAGGATAGAGGTAAATGATGAACTGGGAGTGCTTAAAGATTTTTTGCAACAGGCAGCAATATGCCTGAAGCCAGGCGGGCGATTAAGTGTAATAACTTTTCACTCGCTGGAAGACAGAATTGTGAAGCATTATATAAAGAGAGGAAGATGGGATGAGGCAAATGAGTATGAGGAAGCAGTGAAGCCACTTCTGCAACCAGTGAATGCAAAACCAATTGAGCCCAGTGAGGATGAACTAAAGAGGAACCCGAGAGCGAGAAGCGCAAAATTGCGGGTGGCGGAGAAGATAGGGTAAAGGGTTGAAGTTTATGGGGGGGATTTATCACACAGTTTAAGTGTGTAGGTTTTAATAAAAGAATTGATGAGTAACGTGGAGCAGAATGGTCAGCAGCAGGAAGTGCTGACGCCCGCACAACGGGTTAGGAACGACTGGCGGTCGTTGGTGGAGAAAGTGTCTTATAAAGCAATCGTAAATAATATTCCTTACCTGGCATTTGTAGTACTGCTTTGTGTGCTGTATATCAGCAACAGTCATCGTGCGTTGGAGATGCAGCGGGAACTTAATGCGCAACATAAAGTGCTGAAAGAATTGCGCTGGAAGTATATGGATACCAAGTCGCAACTGATGTATGTAAAGACGGAAACGCAGGTATTGAAAAATGCGGAGAACCTGGGATTGAAACCTTCGTTGTTGCCGGCATACAAAATAAAGCAGAACAACAACAGGCCTAACCCATAGAAAGGTAGAGGCAAAGCAGAGGGTATTAACTGGAGTAAAAAATTTATCAAAAGAAATTGAATATTAAGAAAGACATACGGTTCAGGGTGTATATCGCTTTTACATGCATTTGCGTGTTTGGTTGCGCTATAATTTTCAAGGCCGCTATGATCCAGATTAAGGAGGGCCCGAAACTGAGGGCGCTGGCAAAGGAAATGCATACAAGGTTTGATACATTGCTTGCCGAGCGAGGGAATATTTATACTGAAAGCGGAGTGTTGCTCAGCTCATCGATACCAGAGTTTGAAGTGCATATTGATTTTTCGGTTATAGACTCTGGTTTGTTTACAAAGAATATTGATTCTCTTTCGAATTGTGTAGCGAGGTTGTTTAAAGATAAACCGGCTTCGCAGTATAAAGAAGATTTTATCAGGGCATATAATGAGGAGAACAAGTACTACCTGCTGGGCAGGAAGCTGAAGTATTATCAGTATGAGGCTCTGCGCACTTTCCCGATATTTAATAAGGGTAAGGGGTATGGCGGATTTATTGAAGATACCAAGGAGAAACGAGTGACTCCCTATAATATGCTTGCCTACAGAACAATAGGGGTATTCAGGGATAGCAATGTATCGGGCCTGGAAGCAACATATAACAGGGACCTTGTAGGAGAAAATGGCAGGCGCGTGGTGCAGAAGAGTACCGGAAATGTATGGGTGCCGATTGAGGGTTCGGAAGTTGATCCGCAGAACGGAAGGGATATAGTGACTACGCTGGATATAAATGTGCAGGATGTGGCCGAGCATGCGTTAATGAGCATACTGCAAAAGTATGAATGCCTGTATGGTACCTGTATAGTTATGGAAGTGAGTACAGGTAAGATAAGAACACTGGTGAATCTGGGACGTCAGCCGGACGGGAGCTACTGGGAGGATTTCAACTATGCGATGATTCCTACTGAGCCAGGCTCTACATTCAAGCTGGCTACATTGCTTTCATTGCTGAACGACAAACTGATTAATGTGGATCAGATCGTAGATGCCGAGGGTGGGGCAATCAGGTTTGGCAACAGGATCATGAAAGATTCGCACCTGGGTCTGGGTGCTATGCCTATATGGAAGGCATATGCAGAATCGAGCAATGCAGCGCTGGCGAAACTGGGCTATACCTATTACAAGGATAATCCGTCGAAATATGTACAACATCTGAAGGACTTTCACCTGGACAGGCCAACGGGTATTGATCTGCTGGGAGAAAGAAAGACACATATCATAATGCCAGGTACCGATGAATGGAGCAACACTACACTCCCCTGGATGGCAACCGGATATGGGGTGCTGGTATCTCCGCTGCATACCTGCATGCTGTATAATTCGATTGCCAATAACGGTAAGATGATGAAGCCCTACCTGGTAAGTGCTATCAAGGAGTATGGCAAAGAAGTAAAATCATTTAAGCCGACCATGGTTGCAGAAGTGGGCGACTCGAGCACAGTGGCGCAATTGCAGAAATGCATGCGTGCGGTGATTACCGAGGGTACAGCCAAGGGTATTGAATCGCCTTACTATACAATGGCAGGCAAGACAGGAACCGCTCAGGTGTGTGATAAAGGTATCAGGTATTCGGATGGTGTATACCAGGGATCGTTTGTGGGCTTTTTGCCTGCTGAGCAACCGAAGTACACAATATGTGTTGTGATCAGGACGAAGCCGCATTCGGCAGCTTATTATGGAGGAGCTATTGCCGCGCCTGTGTTCAGGATGGTAGCCGATAAAATATTCTCGGAGAATATGGGCGCTTGGGAAGGTCCGCTGGATAGTCTGGCAAAAAACGGGACATTTAAAATACCTGCAAAGGCAGCAACAGCAAGGAGTTACCAGGTGATGCTGGATGCAATAGGCAAGCCAATGCAGTTGCAGGACGACTCGAAGAATATGCTGATGCAGATGTCGGTGGATTCCAATAAGCGTATTGTAACAGAGGAGAAGAAAGTATACAGGAACATCATGCCAGATGTAACCGGCATGAGCCTAAAGGATGCTGTGTATATGCTGGAAATGAATGGCTTGCAGGTGCAGGTGAGAGGAAAGGGAAAAGTGAAATTACAATCGGTAACACCGGGAACAATAATAGCAAAGGGACAAAATATAACATTACAACTGAGTTGATGGAACATATAGAACTTCTGGAAGACATTTTGGCGGGAGCTGCAATCATTCACCATACAGGTGATATGCAGGTTCTGTGCGGAAGTTTGTGTATCGATTCGAGGAAGGTGGTGAAGAATAGTGTCTTTATTGCTGTAAGGGGAACATTGTCGGATGGGCATTTGTTTATAGATAAGGCAATAGAGCTGGGGGCTACAGCCATAGTGTGTGAAGAAAGGCCGGCAACAGTGAAGGCGGGCGTTACCTATGTACAGGTTAAGGACAGCGCGGCAGTGGTAGGGTTGATGGCTAATGAGTATTATGGGTGTCCCTCAGCGCAATTGAAAGTGGTGGGTATAACCGGTACAAACGGGAAGACAACAACGGCAACGCTTTTGTACCAGTTGTATGAACGTATGGGCTATAAATGCGGCCTGATCAGTACTGTGCAGAACATGATACATGATAAGGCTGAGCAGTCGACACATACAACACCGGATGCAATAAGTATACAAGAACTGATGAGGCGTATGGCAGATGCAGGATGTACTCATGTGTTTATGGAAGTAAGCTCACATGCGGTTCATCAGAAGAGAATTGCAGGCATCAGGTTTGCAGGGGGCGTATTTACCAATATTACCCATGATCACCTGGATTACCATAAAACTTTTGATGAGTATATAAAGGTTAAGAAATGTTTTTTTGATGAATTGCCGGAGGGCGCTTTTGCGCTTACCAATGCCGATGATAAAAGGGGAATGGTGATGTTGCAGAATACCAGGGCGGAAAAGAATACGTATAGCCTGAGAGCGCCTGCAAGTGTAAAAGGAAAAGTACTGGAGAATAATCTTACAGGACTGGTGATGCAGGTAGATGGGCAGGAAGCGCATTTCAGGATGATAGGCACATTCAATGCATATAATCTGCTGGCGGTGTATGGTGTGGCGAAGTTGCTGGGCGAAGAAAAGATGCATGTGCTTGAGGTGCTGAGCGGATTGAGCGGAGCGGCGGGCAGGTTTGAAACCTATATGTCGACGAACGATAAGATACTGGGAATTGTGGATTATGCACATACACCAGATGCGCTGATAAATGTGCTTGCAACCATAAACCAGTTGCGCACACAGGGGCAACAACTGATAACCGTACTGGGTTGTGGCGGTGACAGGGATAAAACCAAACGGCCTATTATGGCTGAGGTGGCTTGCGAACATAGTGATAAAGCAATACTGACCTCTGATAATCCGAGGAGTGAAGATCCGGAAATGATATTGAATGATATGGAGGCGGGATTGACAGGGCCACAAAAAAGAAAGAGCCTGAGGATAACAGACAGAAGAGAAGCAATAAAGGTGGCATGCACGATAGCCGGGGCCGGAGATATAATACTGGTGGCTGGCAAGGGGCATGAAACTTACCAGGATATAAAAGGAGTGAAACAACACTTTGATGACAGGGAAATACTAACGGAAGCTTTTGAAACATTAAATAAATAAGGGTATAAATGCTGTACTATCTGTTTACATATCTGCGTGATCATTTCCATCTTACAGGAGCGGGGGTATTTAACTATATCACCTTTCGTGTAGCCATGGCGATAATACTGTCGCTGGTGATATCTATGCTGATGGGTAAGCGACTGATAAAATACCTGCAGTATAAACAGATTGGCGAAACAGTAAGGGATCTTGGATTGCAGGGTGAAGCACAGAAAAAGGGTACGCCAACAATGGGTGGCCTGATCATCATCGCTGCTATTCTCATACCCACATTATTGTTCGCAAGGGTACTGAATGTGTATATAGTGCTGATGCTGGTTTCTACGGTTTGGCTGGGTTGTGTAGGTTTCCTGGATGATTATATAAAAGTATTCAAGAAAAATAAGGAAGGTCTTGCCGGAAGATTTAAGATACTTGGGCAGGTGGGATTAGGTATAATAGTGGGTTTGACGATGTATTATAACAACCATGTGGTAATAAGCAGGGAAGTGTCGCCGGGTTATAGTGGCGTATATAATATTGCAGAAAAACTTGAGCCGGGAGGTTCAACCCGTAAGGATGAAAACGGAAAGATACAGGCTTATGTGAATATCAGGACAGCGACAACTACTATACCTTTTGTGAAATCACATGAGTTCAGGTATGAAAAGATCGCGGCATTATTTGGTGAGAAATATGTAGATGTAACCACGCCTATTATTTATATCCTGTTTGTGATATTTATTATAGTGGCAGTTTCTAATGGCGCCAACATAACTGATGGCGTGGATGGACTGGCGACAGGGGTATCAGCTATTATAGGGGTTTGTCTTGGTGTATTTGCCTATGTATCGGGTAATTATCTTTTTGCAGGTTACCTGAATATAATGGATATACCCAACCTGGGCGAGCTATCCATATTTATAGGTGCATTTGTAGGAGCCTGTGTTGGTTTCCTCTGGTACAATGCCTATCCGGCACAGGTGTTTATGGGAGATACCGGTAGTCTTGCCCTGGGTGGCATCATTGCATCGCTGGCTATTATCATAAGAAAGGAGTTGTTGATACCTATTATATGCGGCATATTCCTGGTGGAGAATGTATCGGTAATGCTGCAGGTATGGTATTTCAAAAAAACAAAGAAGAAATATGGTGAGGGCCGCAGGATATTCCTGATGTCGCCGCTGCATCATCATTATCAAAAGCTGGGGTATCACGAATCGAAGATAGTAACACGCTTCTGGATCATTGGGATTCTGCTGGCGATAATGAGTATAGTAACATTAAAACTGCAATAGTGGAGGCAACGAGAAAACGCTTGGTAATACTGGGCGCTGCTGAAAGCGGTGTAGGCGCTGCCTTGCTGGGTAAGAAGGAAGGATGGGATGTGTTTGTAAGTGATGGAGGTAAATTGAAGGATGCATTCAGGGCTGTACTAACTGAGCAAAATATTGCATTCGAGGAGGGAGGACATAATTTAGAAAAGATACTGGATGCTGATTGCCTGGTGAAGAGTCCCGGAGTAAGCGAGAAGGTGGCGATAATGAAGAAGGTAAGAGAGGCAGGAATAGAGGTTTGCAGTGAAATAGAATTTGGTTACAGGTATAAGGGGAATAGCCGCATTATAGCAATAACAGGCAGTAATGGCAAGAGCACTACTACCAAACTGACTTTTGATACACTGAAGAATGCGGGATATGATGTGGCTATGGTTGGCAATATAGGATACAGTTTTGCAAGGCAGATAGCCGAGCGGCCCTGTGAATGGTATGTGATGGAGGTGAGTAGTTTTCAGTTGGATGATATACATAGTTTCAGGCCGGATGTTGCAGTTCTGCTGAACATAACACCCGATCACCTGGACAGGTATGATTATAAATTTGAAAATTATGTGGCATCAAAATTCAGAATAACCCAGAATCAAAATATAACAGACCACTTTGTCGTAAACCAGGATGATGAAGTAATAAAAGAATACCTGGCAACTCATTCTATTCACGCAAAAATAATTTACTTCACGATGAACGAAACAAACATGGGCAACGAAGGCGGGCATATTCACGATAGTCGTTTGTTTATACAAGTAGACGGAGATACTACGGATATGTCTATCCATGACCTGGCAATTAAAGGAAAACACAATCAATATAACAGTATGGCAGCGGGAATATCAGCGCGTATAGCAGGTGTCAGGAAAGAGAAGATCCGTGAAAGTTTTATCGGATTTGAAGGGCTTGAGCACAGACTTGAGTATGTGGCAACTGTAAGAGGTGTGGAATTTGTGAATGACAGCAAGGCCACCAATGTAAACTCGGTGTGGTTTGCACTGGAGAGTATGAAAAAGCCTGTGATACTTATATTGGGTGGGCAGGATAAAGGGAATGATTATAATGAGATCATGGCACTTGTGCGTGAAAAAGTGAAAGCAATAGTATGCCTGGGTGCAGACAACAAGCCTATTCATGATGCATTCGATAATGTAGTGCCAACAATAGTTGATACCAACATCTCGTCAGATGCGGTGCATGCTGCATATGCCCTGGCTGAAAACGGAGATGTGGTTTTGCTGGCTCCGGCATGTGCCAGTTTTGATTTGTTTGAAAATTATGAAGACAGGGGAAGGCAATTTAAAGAGGCAGTGAAAAATTTGTGAGTTGTTAAGGTTTTAGTGGTGTAAGAAAGGTTAGGTAGAAAATAATAGTTGAAGCCAGTATAAGTAAAAGAGTATAAGTAATTAAGAGTTATGGCCGACAGGATGCAACAACTGCTGAAAAGGACAAAGGGCGACCAGGTGATCTGGGGCGTGGTCCTTGTGCTGTCGTTCATCAGTCTGCTGGCAGTTTATAGTTCAACAGGTTCTTTGGCATACAGGATGGAAAAGAATTCCAACTACTACCTGGTAAAGCAGGTTATGGTGCTTGGATTGGGATTAGTGATTACCTATTGGGTGCATAAAATAAACTATACCAAGTTTGCAAAAGTGGCAGTGATCCTATACCTGCTCAGCTTGCCGCTGCTGATATACACTTTGTTTTTCGGTACCAGTCTGAATGAGGGATCAAGATGGATTAAGTTGCCGGTGATCAATCTGACCTTTCAGACATCGGATCTGGCTAAGCTGGCTTTATTCATGTTCCTGGCAAGAGTACTAAGTATGAAGCAGTCGGTGATCAAGGACTTGAGGAAAGGCTTTGTGCCGGTATTGCTGCCTATGTTGTTTACCTGTGCGTTGATAGCGCCAGCTAATCTTTCAACGGCATTAATGCTGGGTATAACATGCAGTATTTTGTTCTTTATAGGCAGGGTGCAGGTTAAGCATATTCTGCTGATGATGGTAGTGGGCCTCATGGGTCTATCTACACTTTTTGTGGTCTCTAAGATTACAGGATTTGGCAGGGCGAAGACATGGGAACAGCGTATTGAAGATTTTGCAGGAGGTAAAAAGAAAGAAGGGAAGCCGGAAGATGTGTACCAGGTTCAGCAGGCAAAAATTGCCATTGCCAATGGCGGTATAACCGGTCTGGGACCAGGAAGGAGCATACAGAAGAATTTTCTTCCGCATCCTTATTCTGATTTTATTTTTTCGATCATAATAGAGGAGTATGGATTATTAGGTGGCGGAGTTGTTATGATGTTGTACCTGTTATTTTTATGGCGCAGCATATTGATCTTTAAAAGGTGCCCTTTTGCATTCGGGGCTTTTCTGGCTGTTGGTTTAAGCATAACGCTTGTTTTTCAGGCTATGCTGAATATGGCTGTAAATGTGCACCTGGTGCCTGTGACCGGTCTTACCCTACCTATGATCAGCATGGGTGGGTCGTCGATCTGGTTTACGAGTATTGCCATTGGCATAGTATTGAGTGTAAGTAAGTATGTAGATGAAATGGAAGGAGAGAAGAAGAGCAGCGCTAAGAAACTTGCAGAAGGCGCGGCAGAAGAGCAGGATGAAACATCTGCAGATGAAACAGGGCAGGAACCTGAAGCAGAGCCTGAGCAGGAAGTAGTAGTAGAAAAAGTAAAAGAAAAGAAAACAAGGAAACCAATAATAAAAGGAAATTCGCCCATACCGGCGATATAAAGTATATGAGCAGTTTGCGTGTAATAATAGCAGGTGGTGGTACAGGTGGGCATATCTTCCCGGCAATAGCCGTGGGGCATGCGCTGCAAAGGCTTCGCCCCGGTACGCAATTATTATTTGTAGGCGCAAAGGATAAAATGGAAATGGAAAAAGTGCCTCAGGAGGGTTTTGAAATAAAGGGGCTGGATATAGCAGGTTTCAACAGGAGCCATATCTGGAAGAATATTTCGTTGCCTTACAAACTGTGGAAAAGCAGACGGGATGCGCAAAACATAATTAAAGACTTTAAACCTGATGCGATAGTAGGTGTGGGTGGTTATGCGAGTTTTCCGGTATTGAATGCAGGGCAGGGAATGAAAATACCTACTCTGATACAGGAGCAGAACTCATTTGCCGGCAAGAGCAATAAAATTCTGAGCCGCAATGCGAGGGCGGTGTGTGTGGCCTATGAGCGTATGGACCAGTTTTTTCCGAAAGAAAAAATTATACTGACAGGCAACCCGGTGCGTAAGAGTATTACGGAAATGAGCAGGACAAGCGAGGAAGGGAAACGGTGGTTTGGACTTGATAAGGTTAAGAAAACCATTTTGATAGTAGGTGGCAGCCTTGGCGCCAGAACAATTAATGAAAGTATAGATGCGGGTCTTGATGACCTGCTTAAAGAAGATATACAGGTGATATGGCAAACAGGCAAGCCCTATTTTGAGCAGGGGAAAGCAAGGGCTAAAGATCATAGCAGCAGGGTGAAGGTATATGACTTTATCAGGGAAATGGATTATGCTTATGCTGCCGCTGATATAGTTATTTCGAGGGCGGGCGCTCTTGCAATAGCTGAGTTGTGTATTGCGGGTAAGCCGGTGGTATTCGTGCCTTATCCGTTTGCAGCAGAGGATCATCAGACAAGCAATGCGATGGCGCTTGTGACAAGAAAGGCAGCGCTGATGGTTAAGGATAGTGATGCAAAGACACTGCTGCTGGAAAAAATCAGGGGCTTACTCCATGATAGCCAGTTGCAGCAGGCGATGTCTGCAAACATTAAGGATATGGCTATAAAGGATGCAGATGAAAGGATTGCCAGGAAGGTGATAGAAATAAGTGGAAAAAATTAGCGTAGTAAAAAGGAATAAAAATATTTGAAAGCAGAAGTAACAATATGAATGTAAGGGAAGTAAAGCGGGTTTATTTTGCAGGTATAGGCGGCATAGGTATGAGCGCACTGGCCCGGTTTTTCCGGGAGCAGGGGGCTGTGGTGAGCGGCTATGATAAAACCGAAACTGATCTTACAAAGCAACTGGTGCGCGAGGGCATGGCTGTTCATTATTCAGATGATATTGAGTTGCTGGATAAGGATACCAATCTGGTTGTTTATACACCGGCAATACCTAAGGATCACAAAGAACTGAACTGGTATCTGGAAAATAATTATCCGGTATATAAAAGGAGTGATGTGCTGCAGTGGATCACGCAATCTATGTTTGCTATAACTGTAGCGGGTACCCATGGAAAGACAACGATATCTACCATGATCGCCTACCTGTTACGTGAAACGAATTATGGCTGTAATGCTTTTCTGGGCGGTATATCGGTAAATTATGAAAGTAATTACTGGAGCAGCAAAAATGATACCGCAGTAATAGAAGCCGACGAATATGACCGGAGCTTTCTGAAACTAACTCCGGATATTGCATTGCTTACTGCCATAGACCCGGACCATCTGGATATTTATGGTACTGCGGCAGTGATGGAAGCGGCCTTTATACAGTATACCAAAAACATTAAGGCAGGTGGTACACTACTGGTGAAATACGGACTACACAGGCAGAATGACCTTAAGGGGCCACTGACTGTTACCTATAGCCTTGATAATACCGCTGCGGATGTTCATGCTTTGAATATCGTGCAAAAGGATGGTGGATATATTTTTGATGTAGAAGGGGCTAACTGGAAAATCAGCAATATTGAGTTGCCGGTTGGTGGTATACATAATGTAGAAAATGCGGTTGCTGCAATAGCTGTAACTGAATTGCTTGGTATAGATGCTGAATCTGTTAAGAAAGCACTTTCAGGATTTAATGGTGTAAAGCGCCGTTTTGAATACCTGGTGAAAACAGACAGGATGGTATACATAGACGACTATGCGCACCATCCCGAAGAATTGGCCGCATTGATCAGGAGTGCCAAGCAGTTGTTCCCGGACAGAAGGTGTGTGGTTTGTTTCCAGCCGCATCTGTTCAGCAGAACAAGGGATCTTGCTACAGGATTTGCTGAAAGCCTGGATATGGCAGACGAAGTAATTCTGCTGGATATTTACCCTGCAAGGGAATTGCCAATGGAAGGCGTAACGTCGCAGCTTATTGCAGACCTAATGAAGAATCCGGCACACTGCATTCTGTCGAAAGAAGGTTTGCTTGATTATGTGAACAGCAAAGAGCTGAATATGTTTATCACAGCAGGAGCAGGTGATATAGATAAATTGACAGGACCAATTAAAACAGTGTTGAGTAATAAATAATGGCAGAAAAGCGCAAAATATCGATCAGGAAAATACTGCAACTTGTGGTTACCATAGTGGTGACTACCGGCTGTATTGTTGCCATGGTGAGCGCTGCAAAAATTGAAGATAGTCAGACTATTAAAAATATAGCCATTCACATTAAGAACGACAAGAAGTACCATTTTATTGAGCGACAGGAAATAATGGATCTGGCTATAACAAAACCAGGAATAGATCTTGAACATACGCCATTATCCAAGCTGGATATACATGGCATGGAGCATACTATTATGGCAGATCCATGGGTGGCAAATGCGCAGGTGTATGTAGATAATGAGTGTGTGCTTCAGATGTTCGTAACACAGCGTATTCCTGTGGCGAGAGTATTTGACCGGACCATGCGTACCTATTACCTGGATACAACACTGAGCATCATGCCTATCTCGGCCAACTATATTTATTACACTACCGTGATCACCAATATGCCACCAGTAAACAATGACAGCGCAGGCTGGGCATTACGTAAGGATATGGTGAAACTGGTGAGAAGAATCCAGGCAGATTCTTTCTGGAACGCACAGATATCGCAGGTTATAGTTGATTCGCCCGGTATGTATGAGCTGGTTCCGGTATTGGGAGACCATAGAATAATTTTTGGAGACATTAGCAGAATAGACGACAAGCTGAATAACCTTTTTGTATTTTATAAGAATGTGCTGAACAGCATAGGTTGGGACAAATATGAGACACTCGATCTGAGGTTCAGGGGGCAGGTTGTGGCATCGCCATCCTTACCTTATAAAGGTCCGGTGGATAAGGCTGTTGTAAACATGAACTGGATAAACAGTATTGTGGAAACAGAGGCAAGAAATGATGCAATGAACGGGGTGAAAGATTCGACCGGTAAAGCAACAGCGAAAGTTGCTGTAGTGCCCAAACCGGTAGTTGCCATCAAGCCTGTGGTGAAGAAAAAGGTGGTGGTTAAGGTGCCGGTTAAAAAGGTAGTATTAAGTGCAGCGGCAAAGAAGAAGTTAAAGAAGCCAGTTAAGAAATTGCCCGCGAAGGGCACCAAGGCTAAACCGGTGGTAAAGGGTAAAAAAGCAACTGACAGTAAGCAGAAAAATTCGACGGATAAACAATTAAAAGATAAAAATAAGCACTAACCAGTTTTAAATCTCAGCAGTATGAGCAAGAAAGAGCAACCCATTATTGTAGGCCTTGATATTGGCACCACCAAGGTGGTAGCGATTGCGGGCAGGAAAAATGAGTTCGGTAAAGTGGAAATTCTAGGTTTAGGCCGTGCTGACTCAGCAGGAGTCAGTCATGGTGTTGTAATGAACATCGAGCAATGTATCCGCTCCATTGAGCAGGCCATTGAGCGTTGTATTTTGTCCAACTCGAATCTGGAAATAAAGGAAGTGTATGTGGGGATAGCCGGACAACATATCAAGAGTCTTCAGACCAGGGGAGACAGGGTGCGCGGCAATGTGGAGAGCGAAATTGGCAAAGAAGATATTGAACTACTTGTAAGAGATCAATATAAGACCTACATACCTGCAGGCGACCAGATCATCGATATTATTCCACAGGACTTTACTGTAGATAGTACCAGCTACGTAGTAGACCCAATTGGGATGAGCGGCGTAAAGATCGGGGCTAATTTTCACATCATTACCGGAGACAGAAATGCCATCAGGAATATAAAGAGGTGTGTTGATAAATCGAGCCTCATAACAAGGGATCTTGTGTTGCAGCCACTGGCCTCGGCCGCGGCAGTAATGAATGATGAGGACCTTGAAGCAGGCGTGGCCATTGTAGACATTGGTGGTGGCACTACCGACATGGCGGTATTTTATGACGGCATGTTGAAGCATACCGCGGTGATACCATATGCCGGGGTAAATATTACTAATGATATCCGTAATGGTCTGGGTGTATTACGTGCTCAGGCCGAGCAGATGAAGGTGCAGTTTGGAACCGCTCTGGCTGAAGAAGCTAATGGTAATGCGTATATCACCATACCCGGTCTCAGAGGGTTGCCGCCTAAGGAAATTTCGGTAAAGAACCTGGCGCATATAATACAGGCACGCATGCAGGAAATACTGGAGTATGTGGTGTATCATCTGAAACAGATAGATCTTGATAAGCGTCTTTATGGCGGCATAATACTTACAGGTGGCGGCGCTCAGTTGAAGCATATCACACAGCTTACCGAGTTTGTTACAGGTATGGGAGCGAGGATCGGATATCCGAATGAACATCTTGCCGGTGGTCATTCAGAAGCGTTGATGAATCCTATGTATTCAACCTGTATAGGCCTGATACTGCGCGGGTATCATGATTTTGAAAATGGGAAAATGCGATTTACAGGTGAAGGCGGAAATTTCATGCATGTTGTTGTAGCAGAGCCAAAGCCGGAGATTGTAGCGCCACCTGAATCGTCACTGCCTGTTGAAGATGAAGTACTGGAGAGTGAAGAGCAGGTTGAGAAGTATAAACAAAAAAACAGGAACAGAAATGAAAACGTAAAACGATTATTCGACGGACTTAAAGGTAAGTTCATGAAGATATTTGAAGACGTAGAAGATGAAGAGATAGGTTAAAACAAATAGAAAATAAAATTTAAAAATAACAACTCACAACTCAATAAATATTCACTAACCCCCAAATTAAAAGAGCATGATACATTTTGAAATTCCAAAAAATCAATCGTCTATAATTAAGGTGATAGGCGTAGGTGGCGGCGGAAGCAATGCCGTAAATTATATGCACAGCCTTGGTATTGAAGGTGTAGATTTTGTAGTCTGCAATACTGATTCACAGGCGCTGGCATTGAGTCCGGTAGTAAACAAAGTGCAGTTAGGCCCACATCTTACACAGGGATTGGGAGCAGGCGCCAACCCTGAGATTGGTAAACAATCATGTGAAGAAAGTCTTGAGGATATATCCAAGATACTTAAGGTGAATACGCGTATGGCGTTTATCACCGCAGGAATGGGTGGCGGCACCGGCACAGGTGGGGCTCCTGTAGTATCGAAGATATGCCGTGACATGGGAATACTTACAGTAGGTATCGTTACAACGCCATTCACCTACGAAGGAAGGAAGCGTATGAAACAGGCCCAGGAAGGTATTGACCGTATGCGCGACCATGTAGATACTATTCTGATCATATCCAATGATAAATTAAGGCAGCAGTTTGGTAACCTGCCTTTTACCCAGGCATTTGCCAAGGCTGATGATATACTTGCAACAGCAGCAAAGTGTATTACCGACGTGATCACCACTACCGGACAGATCAACGTGGACTTTGCCGATGTGTGCACCGTAATGAAAAACGGTGGCGTGGCAATACTGGGAAGCGCAGCAGCAACCGGAGAGAACCGTGCACTGATGGCAGTAGAAGAAGCTTTGAATTCGCCATTGCTTAATGATAGTGATATCAGGGGCGCTAAATGGCTGTTGCTGAACATTACATCGGCAGCGGGCGAGTTTGAACATACCATGGATGAGGCAGAAGCAATACAGGCTTATGTGCAGCAAATGGCCGGCGACAACTGCGATGTAATATTGGGTATGGGCCATGACCCGAATCTTAAAGACAGGATTGCGGTGACTGTAATTGCAACAGGATTTAATCATAAGGAGATCAATATTGAAATGCCTGCAAAGAGTGCAGAGCCTGAGAAGATAATTGTAACTCTGGGTGAAAAGAGCCCGGTAGCAGAGCCTGCATTTAATGATGCCAGGACAACGATGAGGCAACCCGAAAGTATGTCGCCGGTGCTGGTAGAAATGCCTGTGATCAGTTATACATTACCTGAAGTGAGCGAGCCTGAAACAATGGAGCCTGAAGAAACAACCAGTTATGTGCAACCGGTAGAAGAGCAATTTATTGCATTCGCCCAGACAAGCCAGGTGTATGTGCAGGAAGAGAAAAAGCAGGAAGAAATTCCTATGCAGCTGGTGATTAAAACTGAAGAACCTGTTAAGGAGCCAATAGTAATGAAGATAGGTGAACGTATACTTACTGCAGATGAGATAGAAGAGAAGATGCGTTTTGAGGAGCAGAAAAGAGCGCTTGAAGACAGGGCTGAGCGTTTGCGCAGAATGAGCTTTAATATTAAAGGTACAGAGAGCAATGATGAAATGGAAGCTGTACCGGCATACATGCGCAAAAACATGAAGCTGGATAATCAGCTCGCTTCTTCTGATCCTTATTACAGTGGTTATAGTGTAGGACGGAATGATAATCAGGACAATTCACAATCGGCGATACAGACCATCAACACATTTCTGGATGGCAAAAAGCCAGATTGATAACCAGAAATAGTCAGTTATTTTCAAAAGCTCCCGCCATGTGCCGGGAGCTTTTGATTTTTCTTTAACTAATTGAATTACGAGTTTGGCACGTAATGTGATTAGGTATAAGCAATCAAAACAATTAAACAAAAAATGAAAAAAGTAATTTTCGCGATGACCATCGCAGCTGGTATGTTGACAGCTTCATTTGCAAACGCTCAGAAAGCAGAAAAGACTGCACCCAAAACTGAGAAACAAACACCTGCAAAAGCAGTTGAAGGAAAGCATAAGGCCACTGGTAAGGCTTTTAAGAAGGGAAATACCACAAAACCTACAACACAGGTAAAAGGGGAAGCCGGGCCAATAGCTGAAAAGAAAAAGGACGCAGTAAAGACCACTGAGAAGAAAACAAAGACCAGGTAGTGTGATAAGATAGGTGAATAACAAACGGGATGCCGGCTATATGCAGGCATCCCGTTTGAATTATAACTTTTTGAAAAGGTTAAGGGAAATGTAAATGATAATGATCAAAGTTCCTTGCGTTTGTAGAACAAAGTATTTCTGTTTGATTCTTTAAAAATTTCTTTTGCCGTTTCCAAAAGGAATTCAGCGGTAACCGACTGATACCTTTCCCACTCACTGTTAATGAGCTGGGCATCTCCCATCAATTCATAAAAAGCAAGATTATTGGCGCGGTTAAGAAGTGTCATGTCTTCGAACGCGATCATAGCCTCAATTTTATTCTTTGATTTTTTGAGTTCGCTATCGGTTACGCCATCGGCAAGGAATTTTAAGATTTCTTTATCAACGGCATCATTGGCTTCTTCCAGCGTTTTTCCTTCCCTTACTTTTCCTTCTATTACCAGTAATCCCGGATCGAGACTTCCTGTGTGGTAACAATTTATGTTGCTGAATAATTGCTCTTCTTTTACAAGCCGCTGATACAGGCGTGATGAAAAACCACTGCCCAGTATTTCCGTGATCAGATCGGCAGCATAATAAGGAGCTTTGAGCCGGCTGCTCATTGGCCACGCTTTATATAATGCATCAAGCGGAACATCGGAATAAACTGTTTCCATGCGTGCTGCTTCCTGTACTGGTTCGGCAATAATATTGCGCACATATTTTTCTCCTGAAGGAATACCTCCAAACCACTTTTCACTCAGCTCTTTTACCTGTTCAACCGTTACATCGCCTGCCACGCACATTACCGCGTTTAAGGGGTTGTAGTGGAGGTTAAAGAAAGCTTTTACATCGCTCAGTTGCGCTTCTTCAATCTGTTTAAGGTCTTTGCCTATGGTAGGCCACTGATAAGGATGTTTTTTATAAGCTAAAAGCCTGAGCAGATGCCATGCATCGCCATATGGTTTGTTGAGGTAATGCTCCTTGAATTCTTCGCAAACAACTTTACGCTGCACATCAAGACTTTTCTCGCTGAAGGCAAGAGAAAGCATACGGTCGCTTTCGAGCCAGAATGCAGTCTCCAGGTTTTTAAGGGGTAACTGGATATGGTAGTTGGTTATGTCGTTGGTGGTATAGGCATTATTTTCTCCACCAGCCATTTGCAGCGGTTCATCATAATCCGGGATATTAATACTGCCTCCAAACATGAGGTGTTCAAAAAGGTGCGCGAAACCGGTACGTTCCTGTTCTTCATCACGGGCGCCAACATCGTATAAAATATTCATGGCGGCCATGGGAGTTGCCTTATCCTGGTGCACCAACACTCTTAATCCATTGGCAAGGGTGAAACGCTCAAACTGAAGCATGCTTTGTTGTTTTTTCCAGCCAAAGTTAACTTAAGGAACGATAACAAAATAACTCCCGCAATATTACTTCGTAACATGGCAGAACTTATTTCGGCATCGTTCCTGATAAAACCTATTCCGAACGGAAGGTAAATCTGAATCAGTTGTGTTTTTGATGGCTGGCTGAACGGTTATTTTTTATTGTTCGATTACAAAATGGATAATTTTCTGTTCACCATCAGTTTGTACAGTCAGGATGTAAACTCCATTTGGTATATTGGTATTAAGACGGATGTTCTCGTTAAGCCTGCCTGCATTTACAGTAACTGCTTTTTTATACACCACCTGCCCCATCATATTGGATATTTCAAGTTGGGCATTGTCAGCACCTGTTGAGTAGGCGCAGGAGCCAAGAGTGCCGTAAACTCTGAATTGATTTTTGGCCGGGTTTGGAGCTAAAGTGATATCTGTAAAGAGGGAAGACAAATGCTTAATGCCTACCGGCGCTACCTTAATAAGGATGCCCTGATTTGCAATGACATGGCAAGGTGCGCTACCGGTTACCTTGCATGTAAATGAATCGAGCTGAGGTGTACTGAAAGTATCAATCCGGTATACTGAGTTTGTAGCTCCGCTTATTGGTATGCCATTGTAATACCATTGGTATGTCGGGCTAGATCCGCCATAGGCTACTATTGCGGAAAGAGTAACGGTATCGCCTTGATTAACTATTGCGCCGGGGGATGCATAAATGGTTACAACCGGCGTAACCGGTGTATCTACTTTGATGATAACAGTATTGCTGGTGTCAAAGTCTTTTGTGCGGCAGGGGTAGTTGCTTTGCAGTATGCAGTAAATATTGTCGTTATCATTTGGAATGAATGAATAGAGTGTGGCACTGCTGACAATGCTGCCATTTTTCACCCATGTATAAACAGGAGATGTTCCGCCAAATGAGGAAGAAGCATGGACTGATAAAACAGAACCTTTACAAATAGTATCGGATGGTGAAGCGGTAATACTGATGGCCGGAGTTGAAGACAGGTGAATAGTCATGGTATCGGAGCTGAAAACAGTATCAGGTAACGGGCAGGTTGCACTACTTGTCAGTTTAACCTTTATGATATCACCGGCAAGAGGTATGTAGGTATAGGTAGGGCCGCTGCCTATGCTAATGCCATTCACATACCAGGTGTAAAGTGGCGCGGGACCACCAAATGTTGATGCAGCAACAAATGTTACCATCGTTCCGGAGCAAACGGAGTCGCCCGGTGTGGCATTAATATTTACTGTTGGAGTCACAGTTGGCAGGATGCCAATTGAGGCAGATCCGGTCATATTGATTGTGCAACCACTTGAGGTGGCAGTGCCCACAACACTATAAAATCCAGATACTGTTTGCAGACCAAAATCCAGAGCAGCACCGCTGCCGGGGAATGTGCCGGTGGCTGTGGTGCCGCGATATAACAGGTAGTTTACACCCGATTCGGAACCACTAAGACCAATGGACATACCAGTTCCCCCTGCACAATAATTGCCACCTCCTGTTATTGAGAAAGCAAGTGGCGCGGGATAAATATTGACTACTGCACTCGTGTAGCAGCCTCCTCCCAATGTGTAATTGATCGTGGCAGCGCCCGGAGCAATTCCGGTAACAACACCTGATATTGCATCAACAGTAGCAACTGAAGTAGTAGCGCTGGTCCAGGTACCGCCGGTAATGGAATTGGTAAGCGTGGTAGTACCAACAATACAGGTATTAAATGAGCCGCCTATAGCGGCAGGCATAGGATTCACTGTTAATAAATGAACAGTTGTGCAGCCAAGCGAATAACTTATTAAGGTAGTGCCTGCGGATACGCCCAGAACCAGTCCGGAACCGGAGCCTGCTATTGCTATTGACGGATTGCTGCTTGACCATGTACCACCCGGAGTAGCATCGGCAAAAGTAGCACCTGATCCAGCGCATATAGCAGAGGGGCCTGAAATGATAGCAGGTAATGGATTTACAGTAATTGCTTTAGTAACCCAACAGCTATAGCCGAGGGTGTAGCTTATGTTGGTTATACCCGCTGAAACTCCGGTAACGATACCGGATGTGGTTGTGGCAGATGCAACAGCGGTATTGGCGCTTGACCAGGTGCCGCCGGAAACACCGTCTGTATAAACATTGGATGCACCAGCGCAAATGGTTGGACTGCCTGAAATAATTGTGGGTGTAGGGTAAATAGTAACTGTTGTAAATACAGAGCAACCGGTTGGCGCGGTGTAACTTATAATTGCAGATCCTGCTGCAGCGCCTGTAACGCTGCCGGATGTACCCACAGAAGCAGTTGCCGGATTTCCGGAACTCCAGGTGCCTCCGGGTGTGGCATCGCTAAGAGGAGTTGTCAATCCGATACAAGTAGAAAGTACGCCGGTAATTGGGGATGGCGATGGATTTACAAATATTGTGGACGAGACAAAACAACCAGTGGGTAATGAATAGGCAATTGTAACCAAACCAGGAGCAATGCCGCTGACAATACCTGTAGTGGCGCCAACCGTTGCCAATGCGAGATTGCTGCTGGACCATGTGCCCAGAGGCGTAGCATCGGAGAGCGTGATGTGGCCTGCCTGGCAAACAAGCGTTGAGCCCGAAATGGCTGCAGGCAAAGGATTTACGGTAGCTACAATGCCGGAAAGACATCCTACGCCTATGTTATAACTAATTGTGGCATTGCCCGGAGCTATTGCGTTGGCTGCACCTGTTACCGGGTCGATAGTAACTATTGCACTATTGCTGCTGTTCCATACCCCGCCGGGCGTAACATCGGAATAGGTTACCAGATTGCCTGTGCATAAAAGAGTGGTGCCGCTTACCGGAGCTGGAGTCGGAATAACTGTAACCGTAGTGGTGATGTAGCATGATGTTGGTAAAGTATAGGTTATTACAGCTACACCGGGAGTAATAGCAGAGACGATGCCTGAAGCAGTGCCGATTGATGCGGTTGCCGGAGCGCTGCTGGACCACATACCTCCGGGGGAGGAGTTGGTCAAGGCGGTTGTGGTACCAAGGCAAACCACGCCCGATCCGGAGATGGCTGCAGGTAAGGGATTTATAGTTAGTGAAATCCTTGCGGGGCAACCTCCGCTAATTGAGTAGTTAATGGTATCGACACCTGGCGTCAGGCCACTAACCAGCCCTGAAGTAGAAACAGTAGCCAGTGTATTGTTGCTACTATACCATGCACCACCGGGAACAGGATCTGTAAGCGAGATTGTTGCACCTGTGCATACAGTATGAGGACCGGCAATAGGTAATAGTATAGAGTTGACAGTTATGGTTGCACTCGCAGTACAACCAGTGGGAAGGGTATAATCTATTATTGCTGTACCGGCAGATAAGCCTGTTACCAGACCTGTAGGGTTTACAGTAGCAACTGATGGTAATGTTGATGACCAGGTTCCTCCTAATGTTGTATCGTTCAGGACAATGGATTGCCCGGTACAAACTGAGGATGGACCATATATCGGGCTGAAAGGATTAACTACTAATGGCCGTATAGCCGAGCAGCCTGACCCCAGTGTATAAGTAATAATGGCAGTACCTGAATGGATACCGGTAACAGTACCGGAAATGGCATCAACAGTTGCTGTGGCAGGGCTGCTGCTGCTCCATGTGCCGCCGCTAATGCTATTTGTTAAGGTGGTTAATTGTCCGGCACAAACCGAGGTGGAACCCCCAATTGCGGATGGCGAAGCTAACACGGTAGATACTGTGCTGATAATACAGCCGCCCCCTAGAGTATAAGTAATCGTATCGATGCCGGGAGATAAGGCACAAAGGTTGCCTGTGAGTGGATTAATTGTTGCTACAGAGAGCGATGAGGAACTCCAGGTGCCACCACCAACGCCAGGCGAAAATATGTTGCAACTGCCATTGCAGATAGTTGCAGGACCTGAGATCGGACCAGGCGAAGTACTTACAGTAACCGTACTTGTAGTTAAGCATCCGGTAGGTAGCGTATAAGAAATAACAGAAGTTCCCGTAGTAATGCCTGATACAACTCCGGTGCCGGAAACTACTGTTGCCACAGAGGTCGTAGCGCTGGTCCAGTTGCCGCCAGGTATGCTGGCGCTAAGTGTATTGGCACTACCCACACATATACCTGATGAGCCTGAAATAACAGCAGTGGCATTGACCGTAATAATTCTGGTAGCAATACAACTACCTATTGCATAAGATACCGTTGCTGATCCTGGTGTAAGTCCGGTGACTAAACCAGTAACCGAATCGATAGATGCAATGCCTGCGGGCGTTATGGACCATGTGCCTCCCGGCACTGAATTGGTCTGAGTGGCAGTTGCCGACTGGCATAGGGTGGCCGGGCCACCAATAGGTGAGGGCGTGGGATTAACAGTAATGATTTTTGTAGCTGTACAACCTGAAACAGTGTATGATATTGTGGTTGTGCCCGCAGTAACTCCCGTAACAATGCCCGAGCCGCTGATGATAGCTGTGGCTGTAGCGCTGCTGGTCCATGTGCCGGATGGGGTAATGTCGCTGAGGGTAATGGTAGAGCCGGTGCAGGCAAAAGAAGGTCCTGTAATAATAGCCGGGGCAGAGATTACTGATACGGTTGTAGTAACGATGCATCCGGTACCTAACGAGTAGGTTATCGTATCGATACCGGGTGTTACTCCGGTAATCGTACCAGATAAATAGCCAATGCCGGCTATGAATAATGTGCTGCTGGTCCATACACCACCGGGGATGCAATCGGTTATGGTAGTAGGGATGCCCACACAAACCGGTGGTATTGCGGGTAGTGGGCAAGGAGCAGAGGTAGCAGTTACCGTTTTGGTTGTATAGCAACCTGTACCGGGTAATGTATAGGTAATGTTTGTTGTTCCTGAAGACAGAGCGTTTACCACTCCACTGGTGCCTATGCTTGCAACGGCTATATTACTGCTTGACCATGTACCTGCACCAGGTGAAGAAGTTAATGAACCTGATGAACCCACACAAACTGCCGTTGGCCCTGAAATTGGAGCCGGGACCGGATTTACTGTGATACTAGCGCTGCCGGACATGGTAACACTACAGGTTGTAACAGGATTAGTAGCTACAACAGTATAGGTACCTGCAACTGATTGCGGACCATAATCAAGAGCAGAACCGGTACCAGCTAATGTAATAACCGGAGTTAAGCCATTAAGCAATTGATAATTGATACCTGACACAGAATTTACTAAACCAATATGCACACCAGACGATCCGGCACATATAGCGCCACCCCCGGAAATGCCATATGCTGCGGGGATGGGAGAAACAGTAATTGTCCTGATTGAATAGCAGCCAGTGCTGGAAATGGTGTAGGTGATAGTAGCTGTCCCGCTACCTATACCTGAGACAATTCCGGATAAAGAACCAACTGTTGCTACTGAACTATTACTGCTTGTCCATGTGCCGCCCGGAGCAATGTTACTTAGCGTTATAGAACTGCCTGTACACACTGTTGAACTGCCTGTAATCGGTGCAATTGCCGGGATTATAGTAATGGTTTTGGTAGCCGGGCAGGTGCCGGTAATAGAAATAGTTGCAATGCCGGAAGACAAACCGCAAACAATACCTGTAGCGCTGATTGTGGCTATAGGCGGACTGCTGATACCCCAGACTCCTCCGCCAATTAAGTCCGTTTCAGTAACGCACGAACCTGCACATACGGAATTTGGCCCAAATATGACACCGGGCGAGATAGGAGGAGGCATCACACTAACAGTAGTCGTCGTAAAACAGCCTGTTGACAGTGTATATGTTATGGTATCAAGTCCTATAGCTGTGTCTGGTGTTACTATGCCTGAAACTGAACCGATAAATGCAATACCGGTATTATTACTGCTCCAAATACCACCTGAAGCGCTGTCATGTAATGTGGTAGCCCCGAATGGATAGCAAATCCTCTTAAACCCAGTTATCGGCGAGGGCAACGGATTAATCGTTACTGTTTGCGTACGGGCGCAGCCGGTAGGAAGTGTATATGAAATCGTGGTAACCCCCGAAGATATTCCTGATAGTACTCCTGAAAGTGGCCCTATGGTTCCAACTGCAGGATTGCTGCTGCTCCATGAACCGCCGGAGGTACCACTGCTGCAGGTATAGGAAGCTCCGATACATAATGAATACGGTATTGATGGTGGAATTGGCAAATCGGTGAAGCATAGATAACTTGTTGAAGAAAAACAACTACCAACAGTATAAGTTAGCGTTACGCATCCGGGAACAACTACTGTAAGGATGCCTGAGAATGTAGCTATTGTTGCAATAGCGGGGTTGCTTGAAGACCAGTGGCCGCCAGGAGTCGTGTCGACATAAGTCAAGGTGCTGCCAACGCATAATCCAATACCAGGCCCGCTAATGGGTGCAGGGGTAGGGCTTACAGTAATTGTTGTGCTGGCATAAGACGATCCTAGTACATAAAGGATGTTGCACGTCCCGGCAGAAATGCCGGTCAGGACTCCGGTAGCAGAACCAATTACAGCAATAGATGTATTGCTGCTTACCCAATGGCCTCCTGCAGCGGTATCGGCTAAAGTGACTGAAGCACCAACGCAAACAGGGGTTGACCCGCCGGTAATGCTATAATAAAACCATGGAGTGCCCGGACCGCAAACAACTGTATCAAGCTGGCTTGCAAAACAGCCTGTCGGTAACGTATATGTGAAAATCGGGTTGCCGCACGCCACACCTGTGGCAACTCCTGTAACCGCAATGCTTGCCACAAGTGTATTGCTTGACGTCCATGTACCTCCGGGTGTTGCATCCGCCAGGGTACCCATTCCTCCATAAATGTAAAGAGGAGGGCCATAAATTATTGTAGGGCCGGTAATAGGCGCTGGAACCGGATTTACTGTTATAGATACACTGTCGGTGGTAGTGCCATTGGAGCAATAAATATATACAGTACCGGCACTCACACCATGAACTACTCCGGTAGATGCACCCACTGTGGCAATGGCTCCATTACTGCTGCTCCAGGTACTTCCGGATAAAGGATCTGTTAATGTGATATTGGAACCGAGACAGACAGAGGATAGTCCGGATATCTGGGCATGGGTTACCAAAGGAAGCGATGTCATAATGCAAGCAAGCACTAAAAACAAAGCATTCTTAACGACATTGAAGGAATTGGCTTTTGTAGATAAAGACCTAACTGATAGAGTGTTTTTCATTTTGTTTGTTGAAGAGGTTTAACCAAAAAAGCAACATATAAAAATGGCGTATTCGTATGTTGAAAGTCATTGAGAAATTGAATCAGTGCAAAAATATGGATAATTTATTAAAATTTGAAGTGCTGCATTCAATACGCAGATTATCTTTGAACGATGAAAAACCTTATATACCTGATTCCTTTTTTTATTATGGTATCTTGCCAAAAGCAGATACCCGGGCCAGTGTTTTCGAATACCATGACCCAGCTTACTGTGCATAAGTGGTATTTGCAAAAGGAAGTGGATTCGGTAGGATATTATCCTGTTTCATTATACGGCCTTGATTCGGTATATATCTTTACCGGCTATAGCAGCAAGGCCAACATACAATTCTTTACCAATATCATTTCGAATTACGGCGCATTTGAGGCTAGTGATTCCAGCGCAATAGAAACGATTCAATCGCCGGATGAACTGGATAACAACTACCAGGAATACAGGAGGAAAGCATGGGTTCTGAGCAGCGATGAACAATACATCCGTTTTGCTACTCCTGGTTGGGACACCCGGATCATTTTACTGACCGCTGATAGCCTTGTGCTTAAAGTCATCAATACAAATTACGCATATACTGATACCTATGATCACCGGTACTGGTACTACACCAAATAACTAATCGCAGGCTGAGATTTTCATTAATCATCAACACTGGCGCTGGGCACAGGGTCCAATAAATCCTGGGGTGTGCCTGCCTTGATGATCAGTGAATCTGAAGAAAGACAATCTTTCCAGCCATCGGGGGCAGTAAAGATTTTTTTAGGATCAATATTGAGGTTCTTATCCGCCCAGACTTTCTTCATAAACAAAGCCCAGATAGGCAGCGCCGAAGCAGCACCCTGGCCCAGATCTTCGCTACGGAACCGGAATTCGCGATCGTTACACCCTACCCATGCTCCGGCTATGAGGTCGGGAGTATAGCCAATAAACCAGGCATCAGCCTGATTGCTGGTAGTACCGGTTTTGCCTGCAATATCGCTGGTTATCTGGTACTTGCCACGCAGGCGGCCACCTGTTCCGAAGTTAACTACGCCCCGCATCATATTCACCATTTTATAAGCCACTGTGGCATTAATAACCTCTTTTTGTACAGGAGCAAAGCTTTTTACCAACATCCCGTTTTTATCTTCGATACGTGTGATAAAGAATGGCTGGGTATTGACCCCTTTGCCGGGGAACATGGTATATGCTCCCAGCATCTCGAACAACGAAATATCTGAAACGCCCAAGGCTACTGCGGGCACTTTATCGATACGGCTGGTGATATTGCATTTATGCACAAAATCGACAAACGGATCTATACCCACCTGCCTGAGCACATAGAGCGCAGCATTGTTGATAGACAAGGCCAATGCGTATTTCATGGACACATGGGGATCGTTGGTCGCGCCCTTATCGGCATTATAGCCCTGCTTGGTGGGGAAATCCTGGGGGGTTGTCTCTATGGAAGAACAAGGATCGAAACCATTGTCGACCGCAAAGGTATAAAGCAGTGGTTTTATGGTAGAGCCCACCTGCCTTTTGGCATTAATATTGACGTGATCGAACTGGAAGAAATTGTGGTCTATACCACCCACCCAGGCCTTTACTATGCCTGTATTGGGGTCCATAGCCATAAAGCCAGCCTGCAAAAACAGTTTCATGTACTTGATGGAGTCGATAGGGCTCATTACGGTATCTTTCGACCGTGCTTTATTCCAGGCGAATACCTTCATTTTGATGGGTACTTTCATCTGGGCAAGCGCCTTTTCCTCGGGCATATCCTGATTGCGGAATGACTGATACCTGTCGCAGGTCTTTATTGCCAGGTTAAGAACCGTTTGTATAGGGCCTTCTCTGTTCCAAACTGTTCCGTCTTTGTAGGCAGTCTGGTTCATAAAGGTCTTCTGCCAGGCTGTCAAATGCTCCTGCATAGCCTCTTCGGCATACATCTGCATGCGCACATCTATAGTCGTCCAAATCTTGAGGCCGTCTTTATATACATCATAAGGTGTGCCATCAGGTTTTTTAAGGTCCTTCAAGACCTGCTTTACCTGCTGCTCCACAATCATACGGAAATAGGGCGCTATACCATCGTGATAATCTATTTTGTGATAATTGAGCGGTGTTTCCCTGGCCTTGAGCGCCTTGAGGGTATCGTCGCTAATGTAGTCGTACTTATTCATTTGCTCCAATACAACGTTTCTGCGCTCCTTTGACTTTTTAGGATGGCTGCGAGGATTATAAGCAGTATTGGCTTTCAGCATACCAATCAACGAAGCGGCCTGATCAACAGTTACCTTATCGGGCATTACATTATAAAAAGTAAGCGATGCATTCTTGATGCCATAAACATTGTCGCCAAAAGGAACGGTATTCAGATATAGGGTAAGTATCTCATTCTTGGTAAGATTTCTTTCCAGTTTTACGGCAAGTATCCATTCCTTGAGTTTCAGAACAGGCAATGTAAACATATTGACACTTTTCCTGGGAAACAGGTTCTTGGCCAACTGCTGGGTAATAGTAGACGACCCTCTTTTCTTGTTGAGCAGCGCATAAACCGGAATAGCAATTGTAGCGATCGGGTCGATACCGGCATGGTTATAAAAACGTTCATCTTCGGCTGCGAGCAGGGCATGGAAAACATTCTGAGAAATGTCAGCGTATTTACTGTTGGAGCGGTCGGTAACATAATAGCGGCCAAGCATGGAACCATCGGCCGAAAGCACATCAGACGATAGGGCGCTCTGCGGGTTTTCCAGTTCGGAAAGCGATGGCATATAGCCTAGCAGGCCGGCATTAATAGCCCATATCAGTAACGGAAAGAAAACCATAAAAGAAAGAAACAGCATCCAGAGTATACGAATGGACCGTTTCAATTTTTGTGGCTGATCTTTTTTATCACCCGGTTTAACGTTATTCTTATTTTCTGCTTTGTTTCTCAATGTTGTTCAATAAATAAGTTATCAATACCAGATGCCCGAACAATGCTCAACCCACCGTTGTTACCAAAAATATTACCAATAATCCGGGTCAGGCCGCGGCAAATTTAAGCTTCTTTTTCATCTTCGTCAGGCATAACAAAAAATCCGGCACACCTCACAGGGTTTAAAAATCCTGAAAAGCGATCTGAAAACTTAATTTTCTGCTTCGCTGTTTGCAGGAAGGGGTGTAAAAACTCATTAACAAGCTGCTGCTCATTAACGTTCAATGTTTGCTTTGCATATTTCTTTTTCAGGTACACATTCATGAACCGGACAAATGAAGTACCAAGACGTGGGTCTACAATATCATTGGCAAATTTCATAGGAGTAAGGGATCCTCGGAAAATGCCACACATATGCAGATAATAGGTAGCGGCTCTGTATGCCCAGTAAGATTTATTACCCTGCGGATCGGCATTACGATGTCTCAGCAGGTAGTACCACAGAACCAAAACAGGGGCTGCCAGCAACAGCAGCAGGAAAAACACCAAAAGCCCAACCAAGATCCACAACAATTTCTGCGCTGTGACAGGTTTAGCCTCAGAGGCCACCTCTTTCTTTTCTTTAGGTTTTGCAACATCCTTTCTTTTGAGGTAAACCTCATCAACCGGAGTAAGCGCGGGGAATTTTTTAATAATCTCGCGGCCATCATTCGTGTTGCCAGGCTCCAGTTTCTTGAGTACTTCGGCATAGGACACGGCAGTGCCCTGATCTCCCTTCTGCACCATGTTCAATGGTATGGCCAGACTGTCGCGGTATACCACGGCAACTTTCATGTCCATGTTGATGGATACAGGGTCTGAAAGCTTATATTCTTTATCGTGAAAAACGATCTGCTTTACAGACATCCGCACCGTTTTCTTTAAAGTATCCAAATCCTCGACAATACCATCGGCGGCAAGCCATGCCTTGGGCGGCTGCATAGGTGGTGTGCCATCAGGCTGCGGAGTGGGGCGGTTCTCATTGTCGTTACCCACGGTGGTATCAAAATCGAGCCAGCCATAACCAGGGAAGTAAACCTGCACCCATGCATGCGCCTGATTGGCGTAATACCAGTACCAGCCCTTATTTTTATCGCTTCTTTCTTCGGTTAGAAATCCGACAGCTATGCGCGACGGTATGCCGAGCGACCTGAGCATAAACAATGTAGCCCCGGCATAATAAGCACAGTACCCTTTATGATTCTCATTGAGAAAGTAAAGTAGTTTGGATGCATTGGGCAGGTCGGGTATACCGGGGTTATCGGTGTATTTATACAGGCGCTCACCATGCTCATCTTTTGAAAGGAAGTAATTCCTGATGGCCAGAACTTTATCCAAAGGCGTATTGGCGGTATCAGCTACTTTATGGGCAAGATCTGATATTGATCTGAACTTATCATTACCGGGCATGAAGGTGTAATACTTCATGAACCGGGGATCGATATCGGCAAAATCGGTGACCTGGCGCAACACTTCAAAACGCTTCTCCTGGAACTTTCTGACCTCGGGATTGGAAACATTGTAAACAAAGTAGGCACTGTTGAGCAACGACACATAACTCTTGGTGCGGAAAGCCGATTTAAATTCTTCACGAAAGTCCTTTTCAACGGCTATAGGCTGAATAAAATAACCCACATTGGGCGCCATATAGGTGCTGGGAGAGAGCATTTTGTTGTAAATCTCTACCTCTACAGTGGTTCGTAACTTAGGCCCAAGGCTGTTTTTAATAACCGAAGAATCTGTTTTTGTATAAAACAGGGGAATCTTTGAAGGATCGGGCTCAAACAGATCATTGAACGGAATGGTACTGTCGCGCTCGAAGGTTTCGGTAAGGGTATCGAATTTGGTGAAATAAAAAGCGGTGAGGTAAAGCGGATTGGGAATATCTGTGCCCGGGAAAAAATTGTCGATATGGGCACAGAAAAGCAATTGCTTACTCCTGCTTAGCGAACTGCTTAACCTGGAATAATCCCTGATATCGAATGTGCCATCTTTATTTTCTTTAAGCATGCCTCCCTTTCCTTCTTTTCCACCACCGCCAAATGTGGCCACCGCCTCTTCGAATTCCGGCTTCATCCTTTTGGCTACACTCCACAAACATGCCCCGGCCAGAAGACTGAACAGCAATACACGACGGGTAAGATACCACCAGAACTTCTGCGACTTGTCTTTGTAATTGTAAATCTGCTCGGCAGTAAAAATGATATAAACAGAATAGAACAGGGAAGGAGTGAACGACCATAGGATACCATTGACGGTGGGCGCACTGGCCTTTGCAGTAAGAGCAATACAGGCGCTTACCAACACAGCAGCAAGCCCAACAGACCAATACCGGAGCCTGATGAAGCCCCAGCCTGCCAACCAACCTGCGGCAAACAAGATGGCAAAGATCCTGAAGGCCATGGATACATATACCGCATCAAACTCACCGACTTCATACTTGTCTAGCCCCTTGTATACTGTAAACAAACCCAGGATAAGTAATACAAAAGCGGGGAGAAATCTAAAACGGAATGAGTAAAAAATGGCGGCAATAGCCATGCCTGCGGCGAAATAAAGCGATTGCTGCAATGCATGGTTTTGCAACAGGTAATAATACTGGTTAACGATGAGCAGCAGAAAATAACCCAATACAGCCGTGGGCAATATCAGGAAGATAAGCTTTGCAAGCATTTCATTAACCGGGTGGGCACGTTGTATGTTCATAGCTACCTATCCCGCATACCGGGAAAACATAATTATTAAAAACCGTATAAATATAGAAGAAAAATGGCAGGGGGATTGTTAAAAATAACTTTAAGCCATACAAATATTTTCAACCCTGGTTTTGAACAGAATGAAGTGTAATTATCATGAATCTCTTTCGCAACCATGGCATTACAGATTAATGAATGAAAGAAGTCTTAAATAATAGATTACGATTTGGGAAAAATATTTAACAGATTAACATACTCATTAAGGAATAGATGCAATAATAATGACACAATGCACTTGCAAATGCTTAATTTTGTATGTGATTTTGGTATAAATCAATTCAAATGTATAAATCAACAGTAATAATACTAGGTGTCGTTTGGTTGTTTTGTGCTACTTACATGACTATAGCCCCGATATATCACTATCCTTATGCAGATATAGCTAGAGGAGGATCATGGCTGGTAAGCTTACTACTTTTGATAAGTATAGTTATTTATATAAAAAAGCATAAAAATAAACCATTGCGGAGGCCGGAGTAGTTTATCCGGCTGACCCAAAACATAAACAATCATTGGTTAAGATTACGGTCTTGTAACTGATAAATAAGCGTAAATTACATGAGAACTTTATTATTTGTGGCATTGGGATTGTTGTTAAACTCAAATCATTTATTTGGGCAAAATGATAATGTTACACTTCTGGCACAAAGCAATGACGGTAAAACAGTGAAATTATTCTGGTTCATCAAACACTGGGATAAGTCTTATACAGGTTTCGACCTACGCAGAAAAGACGGCACGCAAAACTGGGTAAAATTAAATCAGGAGCCTATTCAGCCAGGCTTGTGGAGCAAAAGAAAACTTTCCACTTCAGGATGCAACAAGTATGATGAGAGTCTGCTAAAACCGAAATTATACCGCCTCTTCAGTTCTCACAAGCAAGTGGATACGGATCCGGCCAGGTATTTACAGAAACTAAATACCGACGAAAACGAGTTGCGAAAGATTACGGCAGAAATGACTGAAGATTATGAACTGGCTATTTTGAACGGATTCGGATATATTGACCATTCACTTTCATTAAAGTCTGCTTATCAATATGGCTTGTTCCTACAGGGAACAGAAATAATGCTGGCAAAAACCTCCTGGAATTTCGGGGCAATACCTGATCTGGATGTTGTGCAGGAACTGACCTCTAAGGTGTCGGCAGATAATAAAGGTATTAAGGTGATCTGGGTTGCAGATACTGATAAAATAAAGACAGCACATGTAGCCGGCTTCAATATATACAGGGAAGGGATCAGATTAAATTCCAACCGTATCTTGCCCGAAGACAGCAAAGACCCTTCTGTGTATACGTGGTATGATAAATCGGTAAACAGTACATCACCCATTCAATACAGTGTTGCTGCCGAATCGGTATTTGATATAGAGGGTATTATCCGGTCGTATGCGTATGACCCAATTGATCATCCGAAAGAATACAAGAAAGCAGACGTAACGAATATTGCATCGTTGGGATTCTATTTCAAAGAAGGCACGTCAGTGAAATGGAGTTTTCCTAAGGATCAGGAAAAGTTTATTAAGGGATATTACATTGAAAAGGATAATATGCCGGCAGGTTATACTCAGGTATCGGGACTTATTGACCCATCTGCCCGGAGTTTTACCGATAATTCCCATTCGCAGGTAAACGGCTACATAAGAGTGCGGGTAAAGACCTTATACAAAGACAGGGTATCTACAACCAGCAGCGACCACCTATTTAGTTACTTCCCGGTAAATGAACCACCCCAGCCCCAGAACCTGAAGGTAAAAAGTGTATCGGGCGACAGAAGGATAACAGCCTACCTGAGCTGGGACCCGCCTATGGCTGGCGACAGTATGACGAGCTACTACAAGCTATATGCCTACGACCAGCAGAACAATAAATTTATGTCGGCTACAGATCAGCCAATTATGAGCAACAGCTTTACTTATGTAATAGATCGTGGGTTAGCCGGTTTGCGCAAGTTTTGTGTATCATCTGTAAACAAACAAAAAACCGAAAGTGTGTTTAGCGATACGGTGTCGGTACAGACACCCAGTATGGAATTGCCTTCGCCCGTGATAAAGAAAGTAGCTGCAGATAACTACAACAAGGCTACCATCGAATGGCAATTTCCGGATATACCCGACCTGAAAGGTTTCAGGCTGACACAGAACGGGAAGGTGATTGCCACTGAAATCGAATTAAAAAAAGAGGTCCGCCAGTTTGTGACAGAAAAACTTGAAGAGGGAATGTCGTATGAGTTCTCGCTCATTGCGGTTTCGGACATAGGCGTTTTAAGTAATAGCAGTGCGCCATTTCACGTAGTAGTAACCGAAACTTCAAAAAAATAGTACCAAGAGCAGAATAAATAAAAAAACATTTGCGGAATTCAGAAAATAGAAGCTATATTTGCAGCCCGAACGAAAAAAGGATATCCTTTGGACGGCCGGAAAAACACTACCCGGATTGGTAGTTCAGTTGGTTAGAATGCCGCCCTGTCACGGCGGAGGTCGCGGGTTCGAGTCCCGTCCAGTCCGCAAAAGCCTTTCAGAAATGGAAGGCTTTTTGCATTTTATGCCGCACTCTCGGCGGAGGTCGCGGGTTTACCTGCCGTAGCTTCTGCGTAGGCAGGTTCGAGTCCCCCAGTCCGCAGAAAAGAAAAACCTGCTCCCAGAGCGGGTTTCAATTTTTTGAGTAGGACTGGCGGCGCTATTCATATCTTGTTTCTGTGTATGTTATATAATAATAGAACCAGTCTAATAAATTTACAAAATATTTGATCAATATTCTTTACAGGTTATATATTTTAACTAATTTCACTGGAAAATACACCATATGAAAAATTCAACCTGTAAATATATTCTTATTGTTACGCTGTCTTTACTGGCTTCTGTAAAAGGTGATTGCCAACTTTCACAATACGCTATCGGTAGTGCAGGCAATGAATTGGCAACCAAAGTAAGATATTATCCTGCCGATCAGTCTACGATAATAGCTGGCTATACCTATGATTATTCAGGTGGTACAGTTTCAAACTGCCAGGCTATTGTGATGAAGGTATTCCATGGCGGGGTAATTGCCTGGCAGAAAACATTTGGTGTTCCCACAAAAAATAACATTATTAAGGATATGATCATTACTCAGGATGGCAATATTGTTGTGGTGGGAACAGTAGGTGGTTCAGGCGCGCTCTATGCAGATAATACCGCAGCAATTATCAAGTATGATGCACACAACGGCAACCTTATATGGCAGACCTGCCTGAGAGATGTTGCAACTACAACCGGTGGAGAAATGTTTTGTGGGGTTACCGAACTGACTGACGGCACCCATCGATTGGTCGCAATAGGCGCTCACAATTATACACCTTCAGGTGCAGCAGGTATGATTTGTGTTTTTCATTCTGATGGAACATTTATTTATGACGAGATTTTAGACATACCCAGCTTCGATGCATTTTATGGCGTGACCACCTCTGCTGCTGGAAATAGTATTTACACCTGTGGAATATATAATGGCAATTCTCATGATGGCCGCATAATAAGCTACACCCCTGGTACAACGAACGGAACTGTAAACTGGTCAAAGTATTTTGACTTTTATCTAAATGGTTCCCTGCCCTGCAATTATTTCCTGAACATCTATTTGTCCGGCACAAAACTTATTGTGGGCGGCGCCAGTATGGTAGATTATTCCACATCAGGTGGGTTGTGCCAATTTGTAATGTCCCTAAATGCCGCAGATGGTAGCGGAGCCCAGATAAAAAGCATTCAGAATTCTGGTGCAGGTTTCACAAATACCCCATGTATAGCTGTAAAGGACTCTGATCGGATATTTGCAATCCAATCACCATCCGCTGTATATTATGATGCTACTGAGTGGGTATCTGGAGCATCTTCCAGCACAGTGGTCAATGAAATAACATCCATTAATTCCGGAACATCAAACAGCCCTGTAAAATTTGTATCTTCAATGACAGGCGTAAATTCATTCCTTGATGTGGATTACCATAGTGGTTTATTACAGCTTGCAGGCGCAACAAATCTTCCATCAGGATTTGGCAATAATGATATGTATTATGTTGTTGCCGCTACCGGACTTTCAAGTATAAACCATGATTGTGATACTGCTCATGCATCCATAAGCATAACCAGTTGTGTTTATACGAATCCCGTAGTATCATACAGTTCGTCCAGTTTTGTACCTGTCTACTCTACCGTAGATACCGGCACTTCACATCTTAGTATCAGGCAATTGTGCGGAGACCTTGATATGCCATCGGGAGTAAATGATTTTTCTGAAACCATAGCTGAGATTTATCCAAATCCATTTACCCAATCATTTAATATTAAGTCAGGTTCAATAATAACCAACCTTAAGATTACTGATCTTTTCGGGAGAGAAGTGTTTTATGGTTCTTATTCTGTGAAAGAAGCTGTTGTAGATATGAGTACGCTAACCCGCGGCATGTACTATGTGCAAGTTAATAACAGCCATGTTTTAAAGATTATTAAGGAATAGGTTACAACATAGAATATTAATCCACAACTTCCTGGGCACAGATTCCAGTGTATTCTTACCACCTCTTAAAATTTCAGAGGTGGCGGAAAGGTGGTGGGGTTTGATCACAGCTATCAAATCGAGTAAAGAAATCTTCATGAATTAACTGCCATTGCCAATTTAACACCCGCACCACGTTAAAAGACAACCTGAATAGTTACTAATAATATTCTCAACAGTTATAAAACAATAAACTAAAATCCTACCAGCAACGACAAATTTTCAATACAAAATAACATTGATCAGGGTGAAGAGACCTACCCAATCCACACCATCAGGTTTTACCAGGCGAGGCCAATCGATTGTTTTAAAATAGACTACTTGCTCAGTATCCTTATTTCCACCCTTCTGTTTTTCACCCTGTCTTCTTCTGTTTCTTCTACCTTAACTACCGGATTTCGGTTGCCAAGACCCACTGCTTTCAGGCGGTTGCCTTTTATACCCTTCCCAACCAGATACCTGGCTATAGCCTGCGAACGATAATCAGAAAGAAAACCCAATTCAAACGGACTATCGGTTCCCTCCACCGGCCCTACGCAGCACACATGACCCTCTATCTGGATCTTCACATTTTCGTTCTCATATAAAAATTCATATAGCTTTTCCAGGTCGGGCATCGAGTTTTCCAGAATAATCGGTAGCCCTGGTTCAAAATTTATATTATTCAAGGCAAAAGCCTGGTTTACCTCAAGGCTATTGATATCTATCTTATCCTCTGGTTTCACTACCGCTGTCACAGGCTTCAATACCTTTTTGGTTGAGACTGGCTTTACAGCTACCGGTTTGTCCACCACTTTGGGTGGGGTATGGTCTATAATGATCTGCACTTTCCTGTCTGGTGCAAACCCTCCCTTCCCCGATACATTATTTCTGTCTATTTTCCCCTTACCTATACACAGGCTAATATCATCCTTTGTAAATCCGGCCTGCACAAGGTAGTCCCGCACACTCTTTGCCCGCACCCGCGACAAGCTGTCATTATACCCGCTGCCGCCCACATAATCTGTATATCCCAGCACAATCAGTTTATCACCATGTATAAGCGAATCATTAAAAATCATCCGGTCGATACTGGCTTCTGCTTCCTTATTGATCCGGGCATTATTGAATGGAAAATAAACTTCAAAAGTATCCTTACCCTGACCTGCTGCGGTCATTGCATAAAGCAGGAAAGCAAATATAAAGGGCGCGGTTTTCATTTGGCAAGCCTATACGTGAGCGATAAAGATAGTATAATCTTATTGCCTCCGCAATTACCGCTTCACCTCACTGAAATTAATACCATCGCCGGCCATAACCGAAGTAACACCAGGCGGCAATTGCTGCATACATGCGGGCACATCGGCCATAGCGCCAATAGCATATACAGGCAGGTGAGATGTAACCTTGTAAGCAGGAAACGTTTTTAATATCCAGTCTCCGGGTATATTATCTCCCAGGCTGCCACAAGCCGCATCACGGCTTCCCGGCAACACACACAATTCAGTTGCCACCACATTGGTGTGCGGATAGTTGATGATCTGCTGATATGGACTGGCAATGCCGGGAGTAATAAATAACGGCAGATGTTTTGCTGTCGCGATTTCAATAGCCTTTTCGGTATGCTCATAAATAAGCAGAGTATTCCTGCGCTTATCACTGGTCAACTCATTCACCGGCGAACTAACTACACTCCCAACTGATGCCAGCACCAGCAATACCACCAATCCCTCACCCCACTTACTCAGTGCAACAGCCTGCTTCATCCTGCCTATTACACCTATAATTAAAACCCCTGTTACAGGCAGTATAAACGAATTTAACCTCCGCTCACCTATCGGCAGCTTACCCAACGTGAACAGCACCAGCACAAGCGCCACCAGGCCTGCACTGTACCACATAACATAGTCCTCTGCCAGCCACTCTTTTTTGCGTAGTGATCCGATGCAATGTGCCAGTGCAATGCCAATTCCCACAATGCTCATACCACCCGCTATTATCTCAAACACCAGCCCTGACCCACCCAGCGCAAACAAATTATACAATGCCTTGCCCAGCAGCACAATGTCGAAGCCGTCCTGCATCATCATATACCGCCAGTAAAAGTGCATCTTATCATCCTTCAGCAATTGCGCGGCATCCAATTTGTAGAACACACCTATTGCCACCAGCAGGCACACAATGGGCAGCCACATTCGCAACAGTACAGGCTTAAGGCCAGCCGTATTATTGCGCACCAACTGCACACAATGCAGCATTGCAACACCTATTACAGGCACTACAACAATAGAATAAGTATAACTTAAAAATGGCGCTGCCAGAAAGCTAATACACAACAATAAATACGCCCCTGTATCCTGCTTCTTTCCAGTGGCTATATCATGCAGCGCCAGCAATTGCCTCAAGGCCACAAGACTCAGCAATATATCCATGGTATACTGCTTCACCTGTATGATGTATTCAAAAAAAGCCGGCGAACCTATCAGCAGCAACACAAATAAATACCGGCTGGGCTGATCCTCTTTATACATCTTTTGCATTAACCTGTAAGAAAAAAGAATGCAACCAGCGCCTGCGGTAAAAGGCAACAACCGCAATGAAAAATAGCTGTAATCAAAAGCTCCTGAAAAGGACTTGATCACCTCGAGATAGGTGCGCGGAAACTGCTGAACAAAATCGAGCGGCCCCAACAGTTCAGCAGCATTCTTGAATTTGATATTATAGATAAGCCGCCATTCATCCACACCAAAAGGGATCAACCTCGCTGCCACTACCATTATGCCATACACCAGCATAACACCCATCATGCTCCAGGTAATAATTCTTACACTTTTATTCAGGTTAAATGGAAGTAAGCCATTGGCCATCGGCATATCAGATTGACGATAAAAATAGACTATTTCTGAAATTATCGGACAATTTCAATATCTCTACCTCTTTACGGCCCTTACACGCAACCCGTCGCAGACAAGCACATCTTGTACCGATGGAGGTAGTTGTTTAAACGTATCCGCCACAGTTGCCATATTGGGTATAGAGTACACAGGCAAATCTTCTGCCACCTTGTAGGCCGGAAAGGTCTTCAGCACCGCAGCGGCACTTATGGGCGCCATATATGGGTTGATAACGCCTATATCGTCTGGGTAGGCCACTTCGGGTGTTACCAATATAGGTGTTTTGGCTGCCTGTGCCTGTACTATTGCGTTTTCGGTGATCTCATATATGTGTATGCGTTTGCCATAATCAGGGGCAAGTACCAACCTGAGCGATTGGCTGTATACATTACCCAAAAGCCCCAACAAAAACACAAAAGACATGACTATGGCAACCATGCGATATCTTGCCGTTTCTTTCAACTGGTCCAAAAGATAGATTATAAGTATTGCCAGTGAAGGCAATGTAAATGCATTGAACTTAGGCTCTATTGGCAACTTACCAGCCACAAACAAGCCCAGGGCCAGCACAATAAGCAATATACTATATAGCCTTACCGGGGCATTTTCATCGTCCTTATGCCACAAGCCCTTACTGCCGCATTGATACAGGCTATAGAAAAATGCACTCAAACCCGCCACCCCAAAAAAGATTTCGAATAGCAGCCCCGTTCCTGCCTGCGCAAAAAAGTCCCAGAACTTCACCGCAGTATGCAATACCCCCGAGTGGCCCATCATGCGGTAGCTCCAGTAGTTGTGCATCTGCTTATCGCCCATGAGGTGCGACACATCCAGATAATAAAATGCGCTTATTGCGCCTATGCCTACCAGCAAAGGCAGCCACTGCAACACGATTGCCCCCCACTTGCCCTGCTTCATCAACCCCAGGTACTGCCACCCCATAATTATAAATACCGGTGCAACTGCTATGGGGTAGGTATAACTGAAATAAGGAACCACCACAAACGACAGGCATAGTAATAAATAACGCCCTGCCCTGAAGCCCTTTTCTTTACTCAGGTCCAGCAGGGTTATCAGTTGCCATACAGCTACCAGGCTCAGCAGCATTTCCATGGTATACTGCTTCACCTGCACAAAATACTCGGTAAATGTGAGCGAAGAAATCACGATTAGCACAAACAGGAATCGGGTTATATTTTTAGCCGGATATAGTTTGTTCATCAACCTGTAGGCCAGCAGTATCGTGGCGCTACCTACCACATAAGAAGGCATACGCAGTATGAGGTAACTATAATCAAACCGGGAGGTTATAGCCTTCATCAGTTGCAAATAAACCCTGGGAAATTGTTGGGTAAATTCGAGTGGCCCCCACAGTGCCGCATGGCTCTTGAATTTCAGATTATAGATCAGCCGCCATTCATCGGCCCAGTAAGGCTTTATCTGCGCCACCACCTGCACCAGTCCCCATATAGCAAGAAATGCCAGCGTGACAATAGTTGCTACCCTGAAAAACTTATATGGATCAACAGATTTAATAGTCATAAACAATACCCGCAACCCCGGCGGTCATTTTCCTTCCCGCCGCATTGCCCCGTAAAATAGCAAATTTATCTGATTCAGCTACCCACATCAGTTGATATTGGCAACCCAACTTCCACAACCCAATCCCCCAAAACCAAAATTTCCAATTTCCCCTCGCTCAGCAATTGGAAATTGGAAATTGAACAATAGTAAATTAAAAAGTTTCACTCACACACTTCAGGTAACTCATTCTACTTCACCCTAACTCCTTCCCTTTGAAGGGAAGGTGCTCCGACTACGTTCGGAGCGGAAGGGTAAAAGAGGGCCGGGGTGAGGCCAGCATTTTGAACTTTAATATCCTCTTCCATCCTTCTTCTCCATATACTTCATAAACGCCCTGTTGGCTACCTTGTTGCCGCCCGGTGTCGGATAGTTGCCCGTAAAGTACCAGTCACCCTGGTTATGCGGACAAGCATCATGAAGCCCCTCAATGCTTTGGTAAATCACATCCACTTCAGCGGTCACATCCTCGTGGCGAAGCATCTGTGCTATCTTGCGGCTTATCTCCTCCACCGTAAACGGATGGTAAACACCCTTTACAAAGTTATGTTCATGCAGTGTGCCATTGGTCTCAGCCTCCTGGCACTGCTTATAAATATCATTCAGTATGTGCCCCTTGCCATGATCGTGTAACAGGCCCACTGCCGCCTGAAACGCAATGAAATCGCCCATGCGGCTCATATCTATGCCATAGCAGTCAGGATACCTTATCTGTGGCGCGCTCGATACTACTATTATGCGTTTAGGGCCCAGGCGGTTCAGCATTTTTATTATGCTCTCGCGCAGCGTGGTACCCCTCACTATACTGTCATCTATTACTACAAGTGTATCTACGCCACGTTCCACAGTGCCATAGGTTATGTCATACACATGCTGCACCATTTCGTTGCGGCTGCTGTCCTCTGTTATAAAGGTGCGCAGTTTCACATCCTTGATGGCTATTTTTTCTATCCGCACCCTTCTGCCTATCAGTTGCCGCATCTCTTCCTCAGTCATGTTCTTGTTGTTGAGGATCTTCTGCAGCTTTATCTCTTTCAGATAGTCTTCCAGGCCCTTTATAAGCCCGTAAAATGCGATCTCGGCAGTATTGGGAATAAACGAAACGATGGTATGCTTCAGGTGATTGTCCAGAGCCTTCAGCACAGTACCTGCCAGGTTGCGGCCCAGCTCCATGCGCTCCCTGTATATATCCGGATCGCTGCCCCGGCTGAAGTAGATGCGCTCAAAACTGCACGCAGTATGCTTTTTGGCAGGTAGTATCTCTACATCCTTAAAGTCACCTTCACGGTTCACTATTATCGCGTGGCCCGGCTCCAGCTTACGCACCTGTTGCTGGGTCACATTAAATGCAGTCATTATTGCAGCACGCTCGCTGGCAGCCACCACTATCTCTTCATCCTGGTAGTAGTAGCACGGCCTTATGCCATGGGCATCGCGCATCACAAAGCTGTCGCCGTTGCCTATCAGCCCGCTGAACACAAAGCCACCGTCAAAATGAGTAGTGGCCTGCTTCAGTATTCCCTCCACATTCAGGTTGGCCGGATTGCTGTCGTCGGCCAGGCACAGATAGTAGTGTATGGTCTCTATCATGGCGCCCAGGTCGCTTTCGCGCATGGTGCCATTAGGATGTTGACCCAGCATATTAAAGAGCTCATCCGTATTCACCAGGTTAAAGTTGCCTGCCATGGTGAGGTTGCGTGTCGGATTGATATTTGGCTTCAGGAACGGATGGCAGAACTCAACATTGTTCTTACCCTGCGTGCCATATCGCAAATGCCCCAGCATCACCTCGCCTATAAACCGCATATACCCCTTCATCATGCCGGGATGCTGCAGTATATCCGGATACATATTTTCCATCTCGGCCACTTCCTGGTTTATGTTCTGGAAGATACCCGATATAGCCTGCGGACCGCTGATACGCAGCCTGTGCAAAAACTGGTGTCCTGCTTCGATATTCAGCTTCAGGGTAGCAATACCCGCGCCATCCTGGCCACGGTTATGCTGTTTTTCCATGAGCAGATACAGCTTGTTGAGGCCGTAAAATGCGGTGCCATACTTGAGGTGGTAGTAGGAAAGAGGTTTCAGCAGCCTGATATATGCGAGGCCGCATTCGTGCTTAATTTGGTCGGACATGCGACCGCAAAGTTAAGGTGAATGGGTGATATGTTGATAGGGGGGATTTTGTTTGTTGAAAGTTTGATAAGTTGAGTGGTTGATAAGTTATTACCGATTTAGATTTGTTGAATAAATCAGGCAGAGCACATAAATAATCGCTATATACCTCTTTGCCATTCCTTTCGCAAAAAACACGAACACATTAAATATATTTAATATTTTATTGCTATAACTATTGGTCGCGGCCGTCTCTCCAAGTATAGCCCTGTGCTGTTGAGAGGACTCGGGCGCAACTCGCTCAGGTCAATGAAACTGGAGAAAGAGCCTCACCATCCCTACCTCCTGTAAAAAACACCCCAAAATCCCCCCCAAACCCGCACCAGTCCCACAAACTATTTTCTATCATAGATCGCCACCGGTCTGCAATAGACCGAATAGCCAATTATCATAAATTTTCAATTGGCTCAATTCCTGGCTTTATAAGTGCTTTGTGCCCAATAACTATTCTTCTACACCTGTACACTTAGCGCCCTCCTTCGTGCCCATGGTGGTTAAAACCACATTACCGCCATAAAATCACATTACCACATTACCCCCCCCACATTACCTCATTAAAACCGCATTACCACATTTAAAAAACACCAAATCCCTTAAGATGTTCATCATAAGGGATTTGGCATACCTATCCTGCAGCAGCAATGCTGATCTGGTTATTAATATATCTTGATCTGGTAAGAATCCATTTTGCTCGACCAGGAGGGGAGGTCTCCTACTTCACTGTGCGTTTTTAATGACCCGCTGATGGAATAATTATATGGTCCGCCCGCCGCAAAGTTGGATATGCATACTACCATATCTATCGATTGCACTTTTGGATTAATGAGTTTGAAAGTGAGCAGAAAATTAGTCATGTCGATAGCGGCATTATACGAAACACCCATTTGCGACTGGTGGCATTCATAAACCTTTACCATGCCGCCGGGACTCCCGTCCGGGTTAAGGTAAATGGAAATCAAATTCGCGCCGGCCATTACTGTTACCATTACCTTGTTTGTCGTGTTGTTGAGATTAAGTTGAGTTGGCATATTGTTTAAATTTTCAAGATTAAACTCCTACTCTCTTGATGGCTTTTCAGATTACGCCCCTGCTTTATTCCTGCGCAGCCAGGCCGTTTTTATTGTGGTTTCCGGGTTCCACAGTCTTTTAACAGCGAGGTTAATATGGAGGATAGCTTATAGAATGCAACCTGTATTTTGTTAACCCTTACTTGCAAAACATGAATGCAAATCTTGGATTATAATTCCTTATTAATCAGGTGTAATCAACGGTATTTATACTGTTAAATAACGGTATTTGCTACGCCCATGAGGTGGAAAATCCTTTGATTTGCGAAGGTGTACTATAAGGCTGGCTATCTTAAACCTAATCAACAGTGCTGCTAGCCAACAACACGAGGCATAAGCAATTTTTTGTCGCGGTCGTGTCTCGCAGAGTATAGCCCTGTGCTGTTGCGAGAACTACTCGGGCGCAACCCACGCAGGTCAAGGAAAATATAGTGCCTAATTTATAGGCGAAGCATGGAAGATGGATTAGCAAAGTCTAATCCATGAATCTTATTAAAATCTTTCTCATTATCAGAAATTAATATTAATTCATTCATAATAGCTGTTGCAGCGATTATCGCATCTGGTATCTTTAATTTATGCTTTTTGCGTATTCTGATTGTCTCCTTAATGGTTTTTTCATCTATTCCTAAAATTACTGCACTTGTAATAAAATCCCGGTAGACTTGGGCATCCCTGCTGCCGGAAGGTTGCCATACCTGTAGTCCGATTTCTGTAATAAAGGATATAACACATTTAGTAGAAAGCGCTTTATCAAGATAAGCAATCCCAGGCTGGGGATAAGTTTCATTTAAATACTTTACCACTGCACAGGTATCAGTTAATTATCCCTTTGCCATTCCTGACGTAATGATTTAATCTGCTTATCAATTTGTTCGTTAGTCATTTTAGTTTTGATCCTTTTGCGCAGCTTCAGGAACGTATTTTCAGCATTTTCATTTGCAGAAGTCACTTTTTCTAAAACTAATCTTGTTTCAGTACTCCTATTATAATTTTTTGCTGCTAAGTTTAGATGTAAATTTTCGGCTTGAGGTTTCGACAATTTATTTACACTAACACCTAACTGAACTGCGAGCACAGTCAATAATTTAATACTTTTTGTATTATCGCTTTCAATGAATATAACAGCCATAATTCACTTTTATACAAAAATACAGTTTTAATTTATCTGAATGAAATGGCAAAGTGCTTTTTTGTAACGGCCAAGTAATTATGTAAGAAAAGCATAGCAGTCTTTCGGTGCACGGCCCTTTGCACCAGCAAAGACTCAGGCGTAACTCGCACAGCACATCATAACCACAAATGTTGATTTGTAATATATGAGCCTCTCCCAAAAACACCCCAAAATCCCCCCAAACCCGCGCCAGTCCCACAAACTATTTTCTATGACAGATCGCCAGCGGTCTGTCATAGACCGAATAGCGTACTATCATAGATTTTCAATTTGCTCAATTCAGGGCTCCATAATAGCTTTGTGATACCAGCCAATCACATATCACTTAAATCCTATAATACTATGCCAAAACAAACAGTATACACCGGAAAGAATCAAATGCAAGCATCTTTGTGCCCTATATCTTTAACCTTCCACCCCTGTGCACTTAGCGCCCTCCTTTGTGCTCATTGTGGTTAAAATCTCACATTAACCATTACCCCCGAATTGCACACCGAATTGCACACTTCACCCCAAAATGCGCAATTATTCTAACCTAAACGCTTGATTATCAATAAAAAACTGCGCAAGAAAATATATTTTGCACAGTGTGCAATTCTCCCCCCAATGAAAGTTGCAATGTCCAGAGCCGCGAATAGCAAGCCTATTTAATCCGAAAGCTTTCGGGAGGCAATGCAGAGAAAATGGAAAAGAACAGGTTAGAATGTATTAGATATTTCTTAACAATGCCTTAGCCGAAATAGCCCTTGTTTGTATTATCTGATATAGTTGTAGTAAATTTAAGCAATTGAATTATTATTGCACCTCTTTATACCTGTTGAATGTCTGAATTTGTTTACTTTTGCAGGCTAAATAACTGCCTTTAATTGCTGTTTAGGATTAAAATTTAATTTAATGTATAATAAGATACGGTTTTGTATAGTTGGCTTTGGTAATATTGGGCGTCGTCATGCAGGTCATATAATTGAAAATGAGCATGCTGAATTAGTAGCTGTTTGTGATATCAATAGTGCCGTACAGAGTAAAGTAGCATCAGGAGTTGAATTTTACCATTCACTGCCAGAGATGCTCAGCAATGTTAAGGCTGATGTGTTATGTGTATGTACCCCAAACTATATGCATGAAAAGCATACAATAGAAGGGTTGGAAGCAGGCTTTCATACTGTGGTTGAGAAGCCAATGGCTATGAGTGTTCAGGAATGTACCAATATGATAGCAGCGGCGGAAAAGACAGGTAAAACAATTTTTGCCGTAAAGCAAAACCGATATAATCCGCCGGTTCAGGCAGTAAAGAAATTAGTTCAAAACAATGATCTGGGGCAAATATACATGCTTCAGATCAACTGTTTCTGGAATCGTGGAGCAGCGTACTATGCAGAAAGTGACTGGAGAGGAAAGAAAGCAAAGGATGGTGGATGTCTGTATACTCAATTTAGTCATTTCGTTGATATTATGTTTTACCTGAATGGGCCAATAACCAGCGCTTATGGTATTGTAAATAACTTTGCCCATCAGCAAAATACTGAAGTGGAGGATACCGGATCATTTGTTTTGAAGGCGGCAAATGGCGCTATTATTAATTTTTGCTTTACCACCAATTCTTACAAAAAGAATATGGAAGGCTCCATTACCCTATTTGGTGAGAAGGGTACAGTAAAAATTGGCGGACAGTACTTAAATACAATTGAATATCAGAATATTAGTGACATTACGCTACCGGAAATAAATATTACCTCAAAAGCAAATGATTATGGTGGAGTCTACCAGGGCTCAATGAGTAATCATGACAAAGTGATACAAAATGTATTGGATGTACTTAATAAAAACCATCCGATAATGACAAGTGCAGAAGAGGGCAGAGAAATTCTGAGAATTATTGAGCAGATGTATGATGGCGCAGTGCAAGGATAAAACTATTGGATTTTTGTCCCGTATAAAATTTAAATTTTCACCAATTTATCACGCATATAAAAAAGTAATTTATGAATTATTATGCTCACCCTACTGCTATTATTGATGATGGTTGTGAAATAGGCCAGGGCGTTAAGATTTGGCATTTTTCTCATATTATGCCTGGATGTAAAATTGGAGATGATTGTAACATCGGGCAAAATTGTGTAGTACTGCCGGAAGTTGTACTAGGTAAAAATGTCAGGATTCAAAATAATGTTTCTGTATATACAGGAGTAACATGTGATGATGATGTTTTTCTTGGCCCATCTTGTGTATTTACCAACGTGATCAATCCAAGAAGTGCATTTAACCGAAAATCAGAATATAAAAAAACCCATGTTGGAAAAGGGGCGACTATTGGAGCTAATGCGACAATTGTTTGCGGTAATAATATAGGGGAGTATGCCTTTATTGGAGCCGGATCTGTAATTACAAAGAGCATTCCTCCTTATGCCTTAATGATGGGCAACCCGGCAAGACAAACCGGCTGGATGAGTGTTCATGGGCATAAACTAGCCTTTAAAGACCATATGGCAACCTGTCCGGAGAGCGGATGGCACTATAAATTAGAGGATGGCAGAGTTAGTAAAGTGGATGAATAACACAATCAATTGGCAGTGTTTTTTTAGGTCAGGGATAAACATTAATAATACACTTGTTAGCCCTTAACAGAATGTAAATGATGCATGGGTAGGCGCTATGCAGAAATGGGCAAAATGCTACTTCTTCTTTTTGATAAAAGATGGAAACAGAAGTACATAATTGTAATAAAGGAATTCCTTTATTTTTAGCTTATCTGAGTATTTTAAATAAGCAGGCATTCTTCTGAAGTAGTGCTTCACGCGCTCCCACCCTTTTTTATCGCGCGCGCCGAATATGAGGTGCATCGTGGCATTCATAAGAAACCGTTTTCTAAAGACAGCATTGTATTTATACCCGGTATACTCATTAAATTCCCTGTAAAAATTCATCAAATTGGTATTCGCTGTTTCAATAGTTTCTTTTGATTTGGTAACACCACCGGCATGGTTGCGGTATACTGCCGTTTTTTGGTTAAGCCATTTTGCCTTCCCCTTGTCGGCTGCAAACAATTGCAGCCCCATATCACCCACCAATGCCTGAATATAAAAATCAGGCAATGGGTTAGGCAGCACATTTTTATACAGCACTGTAGGTGTGGGAATAATGTTCATCTCTGAGAGAATAAAGTCGTCAATGGTAAATACATCCTTCTGTGGCTTTGGAAAATAATGCTCATCAGGCAGTTCCCAACCCATTTCATCTTCTATGCCCACACTGGTAAAACAAGTTGTAAATTCAGGATTTGATTCCAGGAAATCAACCTGTTTCCGGAGCTTTAAAGGGTCGCACCAATAATCATCGCCTTCGCATAAGGCGATGTATTTACCATTGCTTACGGCTAGTATTCTTAAAAAATTGGCCATTGGGCCGTAGTTCCTGTCTGATGGCAGTAACTTAATAATATCAGGATATTGCCTGGCATAGTGTTCGCAGATCTGCCGGGTATTATCAGGGCTGCAATCCTCACCTATTACCAGTTCAAATTTAAAGTTTACTTTCTGTGTAACAATGCTCTCAATAGCCTGCCCAATAAAATGGCCGTGATTATAAGTAATCACAATTACGCTCACCATTACTTCTTCTTTATCATCCATGTTCTACAAAATACTTTTTACTAATGAGCAGAGACGGGCCATGTCTTCTATATTATACCTGTGGTCCATAGGCAGGGGCCACAACCTGTCCGTCAGGTCTTTTTCAAAATCAAATCCATTTTTAGTGCGGCTCTGTGTATCTTTCCAGAAGGTGGGTATGAAAATATTTTTTGCAAACAATGGTGTTTTGTCCACAAACTTGTTTAGCAACAACGGGAAGCTCATGGGTACCGCCATTGCATCCATTGTTGCATCCATAAGGTTTATATCAGCAAACTGTTCTGATAAATAAGTATAATTCAGCCGCCTTTTTTCAGCCGCCTCTTCAAAGTTAATATTACTCAGCAAATACTCACTCAGCCGCGACATAGCATACACTCCTTTACCTGCCAGCACTTCATTTTCCTGAAAACAGTTAAAGCCATCATTTGGATATCCGTTGAACCGCTTTATTAAATGCGCAGTTTCAAAATCAGTATTCCGGTCAGTGGGTATTTCTATCGCCATATCCGCGGGTGTATAGAGATTAGACCCATCGGGCAAGCCAAAAAATTTCCTGCCTGAATTAAAAAACCATGATACGCCGTTACCCTTCATGAAAAAAGCCTGCGTACAATCCACCAGCAACCTGTCCCTGTATTTTTCAGAAAGAACGCTAACTACATCTCTTTTCAGGTCCAGATAATTCACGTATAAAAAGTATTCGCCGTGCTGCAATTCGGGTAGGGTATCGGGCTCCAGCTTTTCATTTATTTCATAAAAACGGTAGCTGACATTCGCTGCCAGGAAAGGCTCCAATAAAGCATCGCAGGTGTAATAGGGGATAAATACACAGGTAGGTTTAACGAAATTGAGTATGAGGTGGAGTGATGACCGGCCACTTTTTAACGCATAAGGAGTGTCGTGATAATGACCACTGCCTTTCTTTAACTCCAGTTCAAAATAACCGCCTATTGATTTCATGACGTTATAGCATAATCATTTAGCATTTCCCGTACTTTTTCCGGAGCATTGAACATCAGTATATCCACTATCGACAACCCGGACTCAAAAATACTTCTCTGCTGGCTATACTCTTTCAATTGTGGTTGAATAAAACCAAGCTGAATACCCGACTTGTCAAATTTCGACTTGTCAAACAGCGCAACTCCCCCTGGCGGATTTATGTACTCTGATGCGCCCATCTGTTCGCTTATGCGCAAAGCCCATTGCCCTGCATCAGCTACATTCGAGTAATCAAAGTTCATCTCCGAGGATATTTCTATCTTAAAATCAATGCCTAAATAGCAAAAGACTTGCTTAAGAAAATGACCGTTGAGCCTCGTAACATTCAATTCAGCAGAATTAAAGCTTTCAATCAACAATTGCCGGACTTGCGAATAATAGGGAGCCTTTTTTTTGTAATGCTCTATCTGACGTAAAATTTTGATCTTCCAGTCATCTCCCTCTTTTGCGTTAATATTCCTTATGAGTGTGTCTCTGTTATGTTCGGCAAGCGACATCATTATATATTGGTGACCTTCAACCGGCTTTAATATCCTGTTTCGGCTTATCCACCCATGCCGGATGTATTGCACATCATCGAATAAAATAAAACGATCCACCGAATTAATCAATTGAAAATAACCAATGTATGGAAAAAAATAAGGTTGCATTATAGCTATCTTCATCTGAAAATCATTATTTCATGCAAACATTTAGAATAAGTCGCTAAATAAAGTGCGTAAAAATACGTTTAAATCTGTTTTTGTGCAAAAAGAATGCCCATTAAAAACACAACATTGCAGCAATTACTTTTTAAAATAGGTGCTTGGGTAGCAAATTCAACCATTTAATTCGTATTTTCGCAACCTATAATAATATATACCATAACTGTTTTAATCAAAGCCAAACTGATAATATGCAAAATGATTTTCTCACCATCTTACATACTGAACGCAAAAACATATTGAATTTAATGAGGTCAACACATTTTACGAGGTTGACCAATGATTTCATTCATCAGCAGATCATTCCATTTGCCTCCTATGCTCCGTGGGAAAATGATGAAGGGTTTAAGGAAATATTTACCGCTATCAACGGGCATACGCTAATAGACCAATACCGTTGTTATGAATTGTGGGAGCTTGCAAGGCAGGTAGCCCCCCTTAGTGGAGATGTTATTGAGGTAGGCGTATGGAAAGGCGGAACAGGAACCGTAATTGCTAAAGCATCAGAGATCAACAGCGAATCGAAAGTATACTTATGCGATACTTTTGAAGGTGTGGTTAAAGCGGGCGAAAATGATACCATTTATAAAGGCGGCGAACATCGCGACACCAGCGAGGAGATCGTGACCGGATTGCTGGATAAAGTAAACTTAAAAAACACTACGATTCTAAAAGGCATATTTCCTGAAGACTTTGCCGAAAAGATGGCAGATAAGAGCTATAAATTCTGCCATATAGATGTGGATACTTATGCATCAGCAAAAGATATTTTTGATTTTGTTTGGCCCCGTATGGTGACTGGCGGAGTAGTTGTTTTTGATGATTTCGGATTTTGGGGCTGCGAAGGTGTGACACGCCTTGTAAATAACCTGCATTTGCCAGACGGCTTTAAGGTATACAACCTCAACGGGCACGGACTTATTATTAAAACCGGTAAGTAGACAGGGGCTTTCCGCAATTTATTTTAAGCCTCTTAACAGCGTTGTTAAGGAACGTTGATGAAATAAGTGCCACCATCTTACTCGTTCTATTCCATTTTTATTTCGTTATAAAAGTAATTATGTAAGTAAAGCATAGTGCAGTATGTGCGGTCATCCTAATGATTTAGGAGCCGAAATTTTAATT
>CAIUZK010000267.1 GCA_903903635.1 uncultured Bacteroidota bacterium | reverse complement strand
TATGCTGAAGTGCGTAGGAATTTTAATAGTGATTTTTATGTGCTGTATCAATACTATAGCTCAAGAAGTCACTAAGGAAGGTATTATCAAAAATTACGAACAAAAGTTCAGTAAAACTGACCAGTTAAGTTTAAAAACACGACACAGGATTATTAAATATTCAGAAATACCTGGGTTTGCCGATTCTAATTTTTTACTGCTGATATCTGCTACTGAGGAAACATTTTTTCCAAAAGTTCAATATAGCATTAACAATTTCAGTAAGGAGTTTTTACAATTCATGAAAGAAGTCGATCAAATCACGTGCACAATGATGCATGAGTTTGAAGTTGAAAGCAGTGTCATTTCAACAATTAATAAGTTCAGTACGACAAAAGAAAAGATGTATGCGCTATATCATTTCAAACATCATTTTGACGAGTGCATGCCTGACACAGTAATTAAAAAGATCATTGACAATGTGAATAATTCGGTGAAAATTACAGGAACATATGTCGAAAGACGAATCACTGGATATGTTTTGCGAGGACTATATTACAAAGATTACACAATGCGAGCAGCTTTGGCCGCATATATGATTGGATACGACTACTATGACAGCGTAAATGATCAGCAAAATTTAGCAGATGTTGAATATTACATAGCTAATCTTTATCTATCTAGGAATAAATACGATTATCGCCTTGCAGGTACCAAACATCTTGAAAAGGCATTACAAAAATATACTAATTTAAACGACACAATAAAGATTGCATATACTGCAAGTAGAAAGGCATACGAATTATCGAAATTATTAGATTCGGCAAACGTCTTAAACCCTGAGGATTTTGTTCTGATGGGTGTTTATGACAAGAAAAAAGTTGATATCAACTTGTACGGCGAAAGGAAGATTCTTGACGCAAGATGGGATGTTCTAGAGAGTGCTAATAATAAATACACATCCTATGTACCTAGTTATGAATATATGCGGTGTCTTGCACTAGGTAACTACTTTTTCAGTATAAATAATACAAAGGTTGCTTTTTACCATTACTATTCAGCTTTAGCTGAAGCCATATCTCCAACGTCGGTATTTGAAGCAGCATCAAATATTGCCATACACTATGCAATGTTAAGGGATTATACGAATGCTTTGAAGTATGCCAGCATGCTTGAGGAATATGGTGAAAAGCTACACGATAAAGAAATTGTCAGCAATGCTGTCCTGATAAAAGGCGATGTATTTATCATGATGAAAGATTACCAAATGGCAGTCTCTGAATATACTCATGTAAATCTATTGGCAGACACATTGAAGTGGAAACCGGTTCAGAGTAGTGAATTCTTAAGTAGGTCCTATTTAGGGTTATCGCGGGCTTATCAATCATTGCAACGTTTGGATTCGTCTGTTTATTATAACAACAAATACAATGAATTATTGAGTGGTATTGTTACAGAAGAAGGACAATTGAATAATTTAGAAAACAAATTGGATTTTCAGATTAATAATAGAGAACTATTCAGAAAGCAACAAAAGATAAACTGGGCAAATACTATTATCCTAGGTATATC
>CAIUZK010000266.1 GCA_903903635.1 uncultured Bacteroidota bacterium | reverse complement strand
ATTTTACTGTTTGATTTATTATGGATTTTCAATTGATTGACACCAAATAAAGTAGTAATACCCAATTGCGCGCATGGTAGTTTACAAACTTTTTGAAGACTTATTCTTTGCAAACATTTCATTTAACAGCGAGATATTTGCCTCGTATTTATCTCCTTCTTTTACGAATATTCCTAAAGAAGTTATCTCTTCTGCATCTCTTTGAATTGTTTTTAAAGATACTTGTCCGTATAGCTTTGCAAGCTTAATTGTCAAGTCTGGGATTTCCGCTAATAATGCCTTTTTGTGAATTGGCATTTCTAATGCCAATGTTCTTTTCCTTTTAAATGTCTCTTCTTTCCCAACTGGTAAACCGTCAAAAACATCATATATGTATTTTATCCACGTTATTTGAGTTTGAGATTTTTGTATTTTTTTCAAAACTTCAACTAATCCATCCCGTAAACCTATGATTGCATATCTGATAAATTCTGTTAGGTCTTTCGTTTCCGAACTACGCTGCAATTGCCTGTAATAATCAGGTCTTGTTAAATTATAGTGGTTTGACAAAATATGCAACGCAATATCGGGCATCCCCCCTCTAAGTAGTATATAAAACTCTACCAATCTTCCTGTTCTCCCATTACCATCCCCAAATGGATGTATTAATTCAATGTAAACATGTGCTACAATCGCTTCAATAATTACATCCATAAAATTATGGTCGCCTCTTTCAAATCTAAATTGCGTCCGTAAAAAATCGCAAAGTGATTCTATTAAACATTCTACATCAACCCCTTCCGCCCCCCGATACTTGCCAACTATAACATTGTTGCTGCCAAAACGAAATTTGCCAGGAATTGCCTCAAAATGGTCGCCTAAACCAGCTCCTATCATCCTATGAAAAGAACACAATAGATCAGGAGTTATTAATTTATCAGAATCTCCCGACATTACCTTATTAACTAAATCATAAAAAGCAGTAAGGATGTTTTTCACTTCAATCTCCTGATACTCCTTGCTTGGAGGTAATTTTTCGCCGTTGCTGACTTTTTTTATTTCATCTTCGGTTAATGTATTGCCTTCAATAGCAGTTGTCGCCTGAACTCCTTTTATGAGGGCAACTCCCTTGATTTCTTTAAAATATGTTGGGTCAATTGGTGTATTTAGAACAGACGTAATTAGCGATTCGCATTGACCTAAAATAAAGTAATCGCTGTTTATTAAATTCCAATGTTTCTCAAAACGTAAATGAGGATATTGCCTTGAAGTATTCTTTTGCATAAAATTGATTTTAGGACTAATAAACGGACTGATATTTGGACTAATAATTTCCAAAAGTATAATAATTTCACACAAAAAGAACGTTAAATCAAGATAATTAAAGTAACGATATAGAACTATACGAAATGTAATATAAATACTACTAATTCTATAGCATTTTTGTTATACCTTGATTTCCTGTGTGGTTCTATATTGTTTGGAGCTAGTTTCCGAAATTTTAACCAACAACTCCAAACTGTTTTATGTTTTCTGCAAACCTCACATCAATTGATTGGTTTGTCCTGCAACTGATTCATGTTAATGATAAATTCTATTTTTTTATTGTGATCTAGAATGTGTTGTTTTATGGTGTAATTGTCTCATGCTACTATTATTTTGTACAAAAATAAATTATTTAATTGGAATATCCAAATTTAATGGATAATTTATATTACCTGCGTTAAATATTTTTTTTTGTACTATACTGATCAATAAGTACTACTTTTATTTGCAGAGAGAAGTTGATGGTGTTATTTCCGAAAGTTCAGCAATATTTGTTGTTATCTTGAAAAGTAGTATAGGCAGATACTTTCCCTTTTCAGAGTACTCACACTATTTATAACTAAATTTTTCATTTAGCTTTGTATCAGCAAACGATTTGAGTACATTTATAGCGCTCATTTACAACACCCCGCAAGTATGAAGAAATCTGTATTATTCCTGTTTATTGCAGCCTTATCCTGCACATTTGCATCCGCTCAATTTGGTTTTGAGAGCGGACTAAATATGGCGAATATGTCCATAAAATCAATGGGTACAACTGCTCAAACCCAGTACAAAGCAGGCGCCGCTATGGGCATTTTCGCAGGCATCCCAATCGATGCCGAAGAGCATTACTATCTCGAACCAGGCATTTATTTCCAGATGAACGGGGCAACCATTACCTCCAACCCAAAGGGGAGCTACACCTTTACAGCCATTAATTTCCCTATCAATCTCGAGTACAAATCAGGCACGCGCTGCGGTAAGCGCACCTTCTATGGTATCGGCCCCTACATAAGTAGCACTATGGCCGCCTCTTTCGATTTTGAAGCCTATAACGGCATCCCTGCCTATTCAGGATCATTTAAGATCAGCCCTACACCCGATTTCACACTCAAGAAATATGATTTCGGGCTAGGTGTCAACTTTGGCGTTATGGGGCGCAGAAACCTGGCCTTTCGGTTACATTACCAGATGGGCTTCATGAACATGCTTGCAGGTGGCGACGATAAAAACTCACTCAAACAATCGGCAGGCGGTGTTACCATCTGCTATGTGCTCCGTGGTTGCAACCGCGGCAAAGGCCATCGTGCCGGCGGCGTGCGCGGCAACACCCACTGGCGCGGCATTAAGAAAAGCACATGGTCTACTCATCAGATCTTCCATCGCCCCAACGGTCCTGGTTTATAAGGCTCAAGGATTACCTTAGCTATTACTGACTAAGGAACGTTGATGAAATAAGTTCCACCATATTGCGAAGTTATATTTCTTTTATTAACTGCCATAGCTTTAGCGAAGGCATGTTTTATGAGGCGTAAAATCTGCGAATAATGAATTATTTTAAGACTTTTACAACGAAAT
>CAIUZK010000265.1 GCA_903903635.1 uncultured Bacteroidota bacterium | reverse complement strand
TGGCCCGTTAAGTAATTTGTGAGAGATTTTATTTAATTTCTTTTAAACATCTCCTTATGAAAAAAAGTACACAAAAAATTTCCGCCTGTTTTTCGATGTTTTTCAGCAAAAAAACACATTCTATCTGGTACAGGATTATTCTGGTTCTTTTACTTTGTTTGCCGGTAACGAAAGGATATGGGAATCATAAACCGCGGTTTACACATGGGCATTCAACCAATATTACTTTAGCTGGTGCAAGATTGAAAAATTTACAAGCCACGCTTACTATAGTTGATAGCGATGCCTTGCAGTATGAATCTTGGTATTTGGTATTACAGCCATCGCACGGATATGTTGATGTTGAGGATTTTTTATGGTCAACTGGAGATACCTTAGCTCCCGATTCAACTAGTTTTTTGTCATACATAGTAGCCGCTGGGTATTTAGGAAATGATACATTTAAAGTAGGCATATCTGACGGCATCGAGTCTGATACAATAACCATATATGTTACAGCTACTTCTCCTCCATCCTGCTCTTCTATTATTTCTACTTACCTCGGAACACCTGTCGGAACACCTGGTTATTCTGATACTTTGGGTTATTTTACTCCATCATTTCCATACACTCAAGGCGCCGCTAGTTGGGCTGGTAATGGAGGCCCATCAACTGCTGCTTCATGTGTTTTACCTAGTTGCATTGTAACAGACTCAATTGGTAATATATATTTGTCAGACGGGGCTGAAATTAGAAAAATTGATACTTCTGGTATTATTACTGCTATTGCTGGAACCGGAACGTATGGCTATACTGGAGATGGTGGCGCTGCTACAGCAGCACTTATTGGATCTATCTATTCAATTAGTAGTGATAGGTATGGAAATATATATTTTCTTCAGGATGCAGGATTTGGTGGCCAGACAGTGAGAAAAATTAATAATTCAGGTATTATTTCAACCATAGGTACAACTGGATTATTTCCTAATTTTTTTGCAGGGGATGATCTTGGGAATTTATATTATAAAGAACCAGGTACCAACGTAGTAAAAAAAATGGACCCATATGGTATAATTACTACATTTGCAGGTACCGGCGTAAATGGATATTCAGGAGATGGTGGACCAGCAACGGCAGCCCAAATAGGCACAAATTATCTTGGATTTATAGTTTGTGATAAAGATAGGAACGTATATTTGTCATTCCCAGGCTATATACGTAGAGTTGATTCGAATGGAATAATTTCAACATGGTATACAACAGGGAACTACTCATTAGTTTCATGTGATAATTTAGGTAATATTTATTTTACTGAATCAGATTATGAAATAAAAAAAATTGACCAGGCTGGTATTGTAACAAAAGTAGCAGGCAACAATTACGTTGGCGGATATTTTGATTGGCATTTTTGGGATGGGATTCCACCATCTGCACCATTTGGATTTGGAGATGGTGGACTCGCTACAGAGTCTGGTGTACTTGGGACAAGTGTTACTGTTCGCAAAGATGGGAAAATTTACATAGCAGATCCGTATACACGATCTGTAAAAGTAGTTACTCCTCCTGTAACACCTGTATATGGCCCATTTTTAGTATGCGCAGGTGGAACTGTTACCTTTACAAATAGCACTTCAGGCGGTAGCTGGAGCAGCAGCAATTCCTCCATTGCAACAGTTGGTTCCTCCACAGGTATAGTCACTGGTGTTGCAGCGGGTACGGCGGTTATTACTTATACCATCAGTAGCGGCTGTACCGCAACAAAGTCTGTAAGTGTAACAGTAGGGGTTGCAGCAATAACCGGCACAGCTTCCCTATGCACAAGTTCTACTACCACGCTTAGTGATGCCACATCGGGCGGCACCTGGTCATCTGGGGCAACTGGTATAGCTACAGTCGGCTCTACAGGTATTGTAACCGGGGTATCAGGTGGCACAGCAGTTATAAGTTATTCAGTCGGCTCAGGTTGCTCTGCTACTATGGCGGTTACAGTAAATGCGCCTCCATCAGCTATATCCGGCACTGCAACAGTTTGCGTGGGTGCAAATACCACACTTAGTGATGCTACCTCAGGTGGTACATGGTCTTCTGGCTCAACTGGTATTGCAACAGTAGGTTCTTCTTCAGGTGCCGTTACTGGCGTTTCAGCAGGAACAGCTACCATAACATATTCAACCGGATCAGGTTGTTATGTAACGCAGGTGGTAACAGTCAATGCGTTACCAGCCTCGATTACCGGCACCGCCACAGTGTGTATAGGAGCTTCAACCACACTTAGTGATGTTACATCAGGCGGTACATGGACCTCAGGATCAACAGGAGTAGCAACGGTTGGTACATCATCGGGAACTGTTACCGGTGTTTCGGCAGGAACAGCCACCATAACTTACACAACCGGATCAGGATGTTATGTAACGCAGGTGGTAACAGTCAATGCTTTACCAGCCTCGATAACCGGCACCATGACTGTATTCCTTTTTTCGACCACAACCTTGAGCGATGGTAGCGGCGGCGGAAGCTGGAGCAGCAGCAATACGGCTATTGCTTCTATTGGTTCATCTACAGGCGTGGTTACCGGCGTATCGGCAGGCACAGCAACGATTACGTATACATTGGCCACCGGCTGTATAGCCACCGCAACAATAACGGTTTCCGGAATACCCGCGCCCATATCGGGAATGGCGAGTGTGT
>CAIUZK010000264.1 GCA_903903635.1 uncultured Bacteroidota bacterium | reverse complement strand
CTTATACAAATACTGGCGGCTTCTAATACATTAGTTTGACCGCATATAGCAGTCGGAGATAATTTTGCAAAATCAAACAGAAAACTTAATTTTATGTGATATTATTCTCACATACTGCACTATTCTTTTCTACATAGCAGTCTGTAGCAAAGCCTTAAGCGTGGCGGACTCGTGTCCTGCAAATATAGCCAGTTTGCAACTGGCGTTTCTACCGTTGTTCCGGTTGTTCTCTCTAAAATAAAAAACAAAATGTTCATCCAGATTTTTCGCAGGGAATCTGGATGTGCCTATAAAATTCCATCTCAGATGGCCTTCAATCGCAAGCAGCCTGATGCTACCCACAACTGCATTTTTTGTTTACCGCTGTCCCATGCGATCTCCCAATAGCAGAGCGAGCATTCCCCCGTTGTTCCGAGTGTTCTCATTAAAATATAAAAAACAAAATGTTCATCCGGATTTTCCGCAGGGAATCTGGAAGTGCCTATAAAATTCCATCTCAAATGGCCTTCAAACGCAAGCAGCCTGATGCTACTCACAACTGCATCTTTTACTTACCGCTATCCCCGGCAACGTCTTTTACTTATAATTTGTCCATCATAAATAGGTTCATCCATAAGGTTAGTGCAAACCATTAATAATCCAGTGCTACTAAGCGCAAGCCCCCTTGCTTGATCCGAAGAATTTCTGTAGGACAACCAAAAATCCAACTTTAACAACATATTTGCTATATAAAATTGGAAAATAGAACCATAAATCTTACCTTTGCGTCAAAATTGAACCTAAATGCCAACTTATTAAACTTTTAAGAAGTCATAATTCCAAAATATTTGAAACAAATTAACTTTTGCATTGCTAAATCAACCAGTAATCAATCACCTCAGTACCTTCATTTTCGCATAAAAAATATAAGCCACTGAAAATGAACTATTTGCAATTTTAAAATCTTCCGATTTCCGGAAACTTCCGGAAGCAGACCAGAAGTTTTTGCCCCCAAACCAGAAGTAAAACCAGAAGCATCCGGATGCAAAACCAGAAGTTTTATGAAGCAAACCAGAAGTTTTTCAAATGCCATATAGCAATGATATCAATTAGGCAGTTTAAATAGGTTTAGTCTGCATGACTTAAATATGCATAGCCTGGGGTGAATCCACAGCTATAAAGAAAAATCAACCCAATCCATGATGGGTTGAATAGTGCGATTATGTCGGAATTTTATGTCCAAATGGGCAGGGGGTTACCCGTTTATTCAACGGGAGGGCAGGGGGACTGTTTTTTTGTTATTAATCCATTCCAATAAGTTATCTGCCTTAATGCATTGCCTCAGAAATGTCGATCTTCTTTTCATGTTTTTTGGCCTTTACCATGAGCACGAAGGGTATGCAGATGAGGAACATGAGGCCGAGGTAAAGAAATACATCCATATAGGAAAGTACGGCGGCCTGCTTAGAGATCATGAAATCAAGGGTCTGGTAGGCTGTGCGCAGGGCATTGTCTGCGGTCTTGCCATGGGCCATGTAGTTGTGCTGCATATTAATAACCCGCTGCTGCACACGAGGGTCGTCTACCATCATATGAGCGGTGAGCGCACTGCGGTGTACCATGTTCTGGCGGGCAAGGAATGTGGTGATGAGGGCAATACCAAAGGAACCACCCAACTGCCGCATCATGCCTGTAAACGAAGCTCCCTGGCCTATCTGCTGGCCCTTGAGTGTGGAGAGTGACAGGGTAGTGATGGGTATAAACAGCATACCCATACCCAGGCCACGCACTATAAGCATCCAGAAGAAGGCATCTTTGCTGGTGTCGGGTGTAAGAATCTTATAACCCCAGAAGCTGTAAATGAAAAATATGAACATGCCGGTAGCTACCAGGAATTGCTGCTTAACACCTTTTTGCAACAACCGTCCTATCATAGGCATCATAAAGGCTGTGGTGAGGGCGGCAGGTATCATTAATGCTCCGGCCTGCTCGGCAGTCCAGCCAAGACTGCTTTGTGTATATAGCGGAATGATGAAAGTAGACCCATACAAACCGAAGCCGAGAATGAAGGATAGAATAGTGCCGACCCTGAGGTTGCCATTTTTAAGTACCCGAAGTTCAACAATCGGGTTCTTGGCGGTAAGTTCGCGCCATATAAATAAGAACAAACCAAAGAATGCGGTAACGGCAAGTGTAGTAATGGTGCGGCTCTCGAACCAATCGTCTTCCTGGCCCCTTTCTAAAACGTATTGCAACGATCCGACCGAGATAGCCAGCAAGGCAATGCCAATCCAGTCGACTTCGCTGGCCAGTTTTTTCTCGGCATATTTGGGGCTGCGAACAAACTGCAGCGTGAGCAGGGTAGCAATGGTTCCGATGGGTATGTTGATGTAGAATATGTAAGGCCATGAAAAATGCTCAACGATATAGCCACCCAATGGCGGGCCTAATGTTGGGCCGATGATAACCCCGAGGCCATAGATGGCCTGGGCCATGCCGCGCTTTTCGGGCGGGTAACTTTCGGTAATGATGGTTTGAGAGGTAACCAGCAAAGCACCCCCGCCAAGACCCTGTATGAAACGGAAAAACACCAGTTGCCAAATGCCATTGGCATTGCCGCAGAGGAAAGAGAATACCGTAAAGATGATAATAGAAGCGGCAAAATAATTGCGACGACCGAACTGGGCAGAAAGCCAGCTTGTCATGGGCACAATGATAACGTTGCCGATAGCATATGCCGTGATGACCCAACCAATTTCGTTAAGCGTAGCGCCAAGGTTACCCTTCATGTCGTTGAGCGCAACATTGACAATGGTAGTGTCGACTATTTCGAGCAATGCACAAAATATTGCCGTGATAGTAATGATCACTCTCCGGGAACCGTATTCTACTAATGATTCGTGTTGCATGTTGTTATTCTAAAAATCCCCATCCAGATGAAAAGATCAGGCAATAAGGAGTTTTATCAAAGGTTAAAAACGCAGTAATGTTTAAATGATTGGGTTATGCATTTTGGGTAATCGGTAATCGGTAATTGGTAATTAGTACTTGGAATTTGGTATTTAGACTTTCTACTTTTTTCTACTTTAATCAATATGCACATCAACATCCACATTCAAACCGGGGCGAAGTTCTTTTACCAGCGGATCGTTGCCGGTAAATTCGATTTCGACAGGCATGCGCTGAACTACTTTTACGAAATTGCCTGAGGCATTGTCGGGGGGCAGTAAAGCAAAACGGGCGCCGGTAGCCGGAGAAAAAGAAGTCAGTTTAGCTTCGAAGTCATGGCCAGGATATGCATCTACATGAATGGTAACCTTCTGGCCAATCCTCATTTTAGACAGTTGAGTCTCCTTGAAATTGGCTACCACCCATGGGTTGGTATCTAATACGATGCTGAACAGTGACTGACCGGATTGCAGGAACTGGCCTATCTGCGCATTTACCTTCGATACCAGGCCATCGGCAGGAGCAATGATGACGGTGTAGGATAAATTCAACCTGGCATTTTCGAGGTCGGCGATACGCTGCTGAATGGTAGCATTGACCACATTGACCTGTTGACCGGTAGCATTTGATTGTGAAGTAGCGGCAGTGGTTTGACGGTTGGCAGCGTTTTTCTGATTCTGTAAAACCAGCAACTGATGTTCTGCGCTTTGTTTTGCGGCATCAGCCTGTTCGAACTGCTGCATGGTTATGGTATGATCCTTAATCAGGTTGACATAACGATCGTAATCCTGAGTAGCCCTTTTGAGGGTTATTTTAGCAGCTTCAATCTGGGCATCAACAGTAGCTGCATTGGCCTGGTAGGTAGCGATATTGGTTTGAGATGCTGTGGTAGTAGCTTCGGCTACATGAAGATTGCTTTGTGAAGCTGTAAGGGCCGCCTGAGCCTGGGCAACCTCGATAACCTCGCTGCGATTGTCGAGCACAACGAGCGTATCGCCTTTTTTTACTTTCTGGTTATCCTTAACGCGGATCTCAGTAACGTAACCGGAGATACGGGGAATAACCGGGCTGATGCTGGCATCTATCTGAGCATCGTCGGTTTCCTGGTGATGCAGGCCATGGATGTACTTAATGGTTCCAAATGTAGTGCCCACAATAACCAGGATAATAAGCGCGATAAGAAAACCTTTGCTTCTCTTTTTGGGAGCCTCTGTTTCGATAGATGGTGCGCCTGATTTGGGTGTTTTATTTTCGTTCTGCTGCGACATTTCTTTATGTTTTTATATTAAAGTCAGTAGTTAATGTTTGTAAGTAAGTGGTCTGAAAATGAAATAAGTACAGCTATATGTTCGGGTTTATTTTACAGGTTTAGGGGTGGTGACCAATAATCCGGCGGTTTGCTCCAGTTTCTTGTAGGCAACAAAAGCATCGGCCTGGGATATTGCGAAGTTCAGTTGCGCCTGCAGTTGCGCTACATCGGCTTCCAGAAGATCGGTGGTGGTTACAAGGCTGTTATCGTATTTATTTTTAGTGATGCGGAAGTTTTCCATTGATTGACCTACGGAACGGGCGTACACTTCAATTTTCTTCTGGCTGAGGATATAGTTATAATAGGCATGGGTTATTTCATTTTTGATACGGGTATTTAAGATTCCTTCGCTGGCCTGGATCTGGTGAAGCTGCGCTTTAGCCAAATCCATTTTGGCGCCGGTTTTCCATAAGGTACCTAAATTGTACTGCAGACCGATACCTATGTTCAGGGCATTGGTAATGGTAACCAGGTTAGGGATATCAGCAGCAAGGTAACCACCTGTAAGGGCCAGTCCGGGATAGTATTCTCCCTTAGTAGCCTTGATAGCAGAACCAGCGGCCTTTTCTCTTGAACCAAGTGAGGCGACATCTTTCCTGTTTTCAATGGCCATTTGTTCCCATTTTATAAGGGATGATGTTTCTTCAGGTAGGTCGAAAATGGCGATCTTAGGAACCAGTTCGGTGTTTTCAGGAAGGCCGAGCATAAGGTCCATATTAATGCAGGTGATCCTGAAGTTATTCTGTGCATCAAGCAGGGTAAGTTCGACATTTGACTGTTGTAACTGAGCTTTTAAAAGATCGTTACGGGGCAACAGGCCGTTCTTTTCAAGGTTGGTGAAATCGGCGACACGTTGCTTCTGCTGCTTCAGATTTTCTTCAACCAGGTCGATTTCTTTTCTTGATTTATAGAGATTGGTATAGGCGTTTATGGCGTTCATGACCACTTCTTCTGTTTCCTTTTCGGCATCCAGTTTGGCAGCCTGCTCCAGGAACCTGGCAGATTCGATGCCATACTTAACCCTAAAGCCAGAGAACAAAGGCATAGTTAAATTGGCCATGCCATAGGCAGCCTGGTTAACCTTTACACCGGCACTTGTGCCTGATTTTTTTGTGGTATCGGTACTAGATCCGCCCAGTTTAACTTTAAGATCAACTGTGGGGTTGTCAAGCCTTAAGTATGAGCCACTTATTTTAAGATCAGGAAGATGGTTATCCCACATTTCGTGGTAATTGGCAATAGCCTCATCAACCTTTGCGTTGCTGAGTTTCAACTGATTGCTGTTTTTTATTGCCAGATTGATTGCCTCTTCCATTGTCAGTTCCATGCTTTTCTGAGCAAAGGCCGGAGCAATAGTTGCAGCAATCAATAATAGTGCGAGTGAAATTTTGAAATAATTATGCTTCATAAGTTAACATTACTTTAAAGAGATTTTTTAGATGTACACTTAGTTTTTTCTTGAGGTGTTTCTGGAATTCAGGTTCGGGCATATCTTCGAGGTTGTTCATTTCGCGATAGAACCTCTGCGAAGTGATCATCTGACTTACGGTGCCGACCATAGTTGTCATCATGAGCACTATATCGATGTTCTTCTTAAATGAACCACCTTTCTGACCGTCGTGAATTAGCTTTTTAATTGAAAGCAGATTGCGTTTTTTCAACTCAAGAATGAAACCCGATATAGGCGTGTCTTTTTCGATGAGTTGCTCCCGGATCATGATACGATGAAATTCCTGCTGAGCAATAAATTTCTCGACATAATCATCAATGAGTATGTTTATTTTTTCTATGTGGGAGAGCGCATCATTCAGCAGCAGGTTTTCAACTTTGATCCTTGTGTAGTTGGTTTTCTGCTCAAAGACTGCTTCCATTAGCTTTTCCTTTGAGCCAAAATAATAGGAGATCATTGCCACATTAATACCTGCTTCGTGGGCGATATCCCGCACCGATGTGCCGTCGAAACCATGAACAGCGAACAATTTCTGAGCGGCATCAATGATGGCAATTTGTTTTTCAGTAAACTCTATTGCTGGTTTATCCATTGTTGCTATTTCACAGAATTACCTGATGATTGACCATTAAATGATGGGCAAAACTAAACAATTGTTTAAATTCAAACAAACGTTTGATTGATTTTTTAACAATTGTTTTATAGATAAAATCAATAAGTACCGCAGGGCAGGATTAGAATTACTAAGGAAGACTTCTGTTTATGTTATTGGTAACCAGATATTGGTTTTTGTTTTTTTGCTACCAGTAGAGCAATTTTTAATAAATATCCATATTGATTATCAAGGCAATCACGGCAGACTCATTAAAAATCGTGACAGACTGATACCCGGGTTTTAAGGGTGTTTTTTTTGGTAACAATAAAGAGATGTAAACATAATTATATGGTAACACATGGTGAATGGATAGGCCGATACTTTTGCATCACATAAAACAAAGAAAGCTAAATGAAAAAACTGATCTTCTCATTATTACTATTGGCTTCGGGAGCTGCTGTGCAGGCCCAGGACGATAAAACCATTCTTGGTGCAGGTGCAACTTTTCCATATCCGTTGTATTCAAAGATGTTTTCAGAATATGATAAAGGGCATGGTACAAAAGTTAACTACCAATCAATAGGATCTGGTGGCGGTATTCAGCAACTGACCGCTAAAACAGTTGATTTTGGCGCTTCAGATGCTGTTTTAAATGGTAAGCAGGATTCGGCGTTGTCGGCGCCAGTGGTACATATACCTATTACAGCCGGTGCGGTTGTTATTTGTTATAATCTGCCTGAATTAAAAGAGCCATTGAAATTAACTCCAGCGGTACTTTCGGATATCTTTCTTGGGAAAATAACAACATGGAATGATGCACGCATAGCGGCCATAAATAAAGGTGTAAAGCTGCCAGGTTATGCAATAACTGTTGCACATCGTTCAGACGGATCAGGTACTACCAATATATTCACAACCTATCTGGCGAAAGTAAGCGCCGAATGGAGTTCGAAAGTAGGAAAAGGATCTTCTGTAAACTGGCCTGCCGGACTTGGTGGCAAGGGTAATGAAGGTGTTGCCGGTACTGTAAAGCAAACTCCGGGCAGCATTGGTTATATAGAGCTGGCTTATGCAAAGCAAAACAATATTTCATTCGCAACTATTGAAAACAAATCGGGAAAGTTTATTGTTCCATCAATAGAATCTACCACAGCGGCTGCTGATATCAGTATACCTGAAGATGGTAAAGTTTCGCTTACCAATACAGATGCGAAGAATGGGTATCCGATTGCCGGTTTTACCTGGATACTTGTTTATAAGGATCAAAATTACGGTGGCCGCAGCAATGGCAAAGCAACAGAAATAATGAATCTGATCTGGTGGATGACTCATGAAGGTCAGCAATTTTGTTCGGCCCTGAATTATTCTCCATTGCCTAAAGCGGCAGTTAAAGTAGCAGAGAAAATCATAAAATCAGTTACTTATAATGGTAAGCCTGTAAAGAAATAAGCTTCCTTCAAATAAAATAACACAGCCCTTAGCGAAAACTAAGGGCTGTATTTATTAAGGGATCATCCTAAATAATTATTGTATCAAACCGGATTCGGAAACAGAGATGTCTTCCCTTTCAATTCTGCCACAACCAGCGTAACGCCTGCGCCAGTATTTTTCTTCGAGGTTGCTGATTACAACACCCCTTGAACGGGAGGCATGAACGAAATAGCCGTTGGCCAGGTATATGCCTACGTGAGATATACCGAGATGATGAGCGCGGAAGAAAACCAGGTCGCCTTCGGCGGCATCGTCGTAATCTTTGAATGTTTCACAGCTTCTGTGCTGCTGGCGGGCTGTGCGCATAATAGAGAGGCTATAGATTGAGCCGTATAATTTTTGGGAAAAGCCAGAACAATCAATTCCTGAATTGTCATTTCCCCCCCATTTGTAACGAACGCCATACCACTGATCGATAAATTTGTAGAGGTGAAAATTGTTTACCTCATCTGGTGTGATACTGATCATATCGGCATATTTATTTATCAGCATGTCTGTCTCCTCATCAAAAGAAGCGCCTGATAAACTAATGGTGGATTTTCCGTTTTTTTGATAAGTTGCTTCGGAGGTAATTGTGGGTATTACGGGTTGTGTAGTAGCAGCAGATACTAAATCTTTTACCTCTGCAGAATCAGCTTGTTCAGGTATGGTTATAGTAGAATCAAATCCTTTGAAGTTAATGCCAGCCAATTTGTTGACAGTATCGAAACCTGAGCCAACAAAGAAAAGGCAGGGGCCGGGAATAAAATTCAGTGAAGATATTTTCAGTAACGGGAGATCAACAGTAGTATTATTAGCATCAAAAAGATAGGCACACCAGCTATAAAGAAAGTTATTTGGATTAAGTGCATTGGCCGAAAACAACGTCTGACCATTGGCAGTATGTGTGGCAAATAAACCGGCAAACAACAATGTAATAAACGCACATGAGGCTTTTACCAAGAATAATTTTTTCCTCATAAATATAACTTTAGGATTTTAAAGATAATATTCATTCCACGAAAAAGAAAGGCGATTTTGTGATTTATTTTCTCTCAAAGTATAATAATCAACCAGTAATCAAATAGAATTATTTCAACTACTTAACTCTGGCGTTTTTATTTTGGTTTATAAGTTAAAGAATATAAACATAAATAAATTGTGCGGTATGAATTCGGAGATTCATAAGAAAATTATTTCATAAGAAGATGAAATATGCGAAAATAATGCATTTTAAATTAGGTGGTTGCCTTATGGTCTGAGCAATATTTAATTTGGCATAATTCAGATTGAGTAATCAATCGAATGTGAAGCTCCTGAATGATATAATTTCATTTAAGTTTTAGGGTTTAAGTACTACTTTTACACCTCAAAATAAATGCCTGCTGATGCGGGTTTAATTTATGTCCATACACGGAGAAATAAAGCGTGTTACCACGCATACGCTGCAGTCGATGAAGCAGCAGGGCGAAAAGATTAGTATGCTAACAGCTTACGACTTTTCGATGGCCAGGATTTTGGATGATTCGGGTATTGATGTATTGCTGGTAGGCGACTCTGCATCGAATGTTATGGCAGGGCATGAGACCACGCTTCCTATTACGCTTGACCAGATGATCTATCATGCTCAAAGCGTGATCAGGGCTTGTCAGCGGTGCCTGGTGATAGTAGATCTTCCTTTTGGCAGCTACCAGGGCAACAGCAAGGAAGCGCTGATATCGGCCATTAGAATTATGAAAGAGGCAGGAGCACATGGTATTAAGTTGGAGGGTGGGGAAGAAGTGGCTGAATCTATTAAGCGGATCACAGGGGCGGGTGTACCAGTAATGGGGCATCTGGGACTCACACCGCAATCTATTTACAAGTTCGGGACTTATGCAGTAAGGGCAAAGGAAGAGGAAGAAGCTGAAATCCTATTGCATAATGCTAACAAGTTGCAGGAGGCAGGTTGTTTTTCTTTAGTACTTGAAAAAATACCAGCCTCTTTGGGTGCCAGGGTTGCCAAAGAGTTGACTATTCCGGTAATAGGTATAGGAGCCGGAATGCATGTAGATGGTCAGGTACTTGTAATGCATGACATGTTGGGCATCACCAAAGATTTTTCGCCGCGGTTTCTCCGTCGGTATCTCAATCTATATGACGAAATAGGGGATGCTACAAAGCGTTTTATAAAAGACGTTAAGGACAGAGATTTTCCTAATGAAGGAGAGCAGTATTAGTCAGTTAGCAGGCTGAACAGTATTAATCAGACATCAGCGATCAATAAGGTTTATTATGGTGAATAAGGAAGCATGGGAGCGATTGCATAAAGAGTTGACAGCCCAAAATGTGAAATTGGTAGCTGTTTCGAAAACCAAACCAGTTGAAGATATTGCTGCGCTTTATGAACTTGGTCAAAGAGATTTTGGTGAAAATTATGTTCAGGAACTTGTTGAAAAACAGCCACTTCTGCCGCAGGATATTAAGTGGCACTTTATAGGCCATTTACAAAGCAACAAAGTAAAGCAGATCGTTCAGTTTGTACATTTGGTTCATACTGTTGATAGTTTTAAGTTGCTGGCTGAGATCAACAAGCAGGCAGAAAAGGTGGGAAGGGTAGTAGATGTTTTGTTGCAAATGTATATTGCCGATGAGGAAACCAAATTCGGAATGGATGAGAAAGAGATCATTGTATTGCTTGACCATTATGATGCTCAGCAAGCACAGTTTGGCAATGTAAGAATATGCGGGATAATGGGTATGGCCACCAATACAGATAATACAGAACAGGTGCTCACTGAATTTAAACGACTGCACAATTTCTTTACTTTTCTGGGAGATACTACGTTTTTCGGCAAAACCTATTTTGATACGTGCTCGTGCGGCATGAGCGCAGACTATGCCACAGCCATTGAAGCGGGGAGTAACCTGGTAAGAATTGGCAGCCTGCTATTCGGATCAAGATTGCCGCATACAAGTGTTTAGCGGGCAATTACTTATTCCTTTTATACAAAGCAAATCCACCATATACGAATGTAGTGTCGAGGTGGTATCTTAACTTAAGGGTATCTGTGGGTTCATCGGAAGCGATATAGTAGTAATCGAATGTAGTATCGGATCCCGGCAAAATGCGGGTATCATATACCGTTTCGAATCTTCCCGGAAAATGTTGTTGCATATCGTAATTGAATGATGGAATAAACAGCCAATTGGGATGAATCTTGATTTTTCCTTCCTTTTTCTGAGTTTCGTTATTTATACGATTTAGCACATGGATGTCGTCCATATTGAACCACCATAGCCTCACAAAATGTAGCTTAATAGTTGTCGAAAAATTGTAACCAACCAATAATAGTACGATCAGAAAAAAAGCCCACCGGATAGCCGGGACTTTTGGAGTAATCGAGTAAAGAAATATAGTAAGGTGAAGCGCAAATAAAACAATGAAAAATAGCGCTGTACGATCTGTAAGGTAATTGATACCTAAAATATGGTGCTGAATAATTAGCGAGATAGCAGGAATAATCAGGAGCAGGTAGAACGTTATACCGTACCTGATAATGGTATTGCTTTCCTCATTTATAGACTTCCTTCTTATTATATAAAGTACCAGCCAATAAAATCCGGCAACAACCGAGTAGCCAACAACAGCCCAGGAAAGCTTATTGACCAGTGTTTTATTTTCTGGTCGCCCCAGATAAAAGCCGTCCTTAAACAATGATTGAATTGTGTCTTCTATAAAACCGGTCTTGCCCATAAATGACAATTCTCCGTTTTTTAGTACAAGTAATAATGGGCCAGCAATTAAGACTACCAGCAGAGCAGCAGCCAGAATCATAATTCCGATCTCTTTTAACACGGTTGATCTTACGGTAGTATTATCTCTGAAAATGATATTCCGAATGACTATAATGCAACAAAGTGTTACGTAGTAATTAATGAAACTGAAATTGCTGTATACAGTGAAAATACCGATAAATAACGCTATTGCCAGAAAATGGATTTTTTTGCTATCTATATACCTGATCAGGTAATAAATACTTGTTGTCATAAGTGCCAGCCCCAATGCATATCCCCGGCTAAGTCCCCAAAAGTCGAATATCAAAGGCCCGATGAGATTGAGCATCATGAAGCTGCATAACTGCCACCAACGGTTAGAAAATAGCAGCCGGGTAAGCAGCCAGGTATAAACCAGGAACAGGCAATGTGCCAAAAGACTATCGAACCGGATGAAAAACAAGTGATCATTAAAAAGCTCAACAAAAAACTTGCGAAGGACAGAATGGAAAATGTGATTGTTGGCACCTCCGCCTACATCCTGCACCAATTGCAGATATGTTTCATTTGTAGAATAGCCGGTTTCATCGATAGTAATAGGTATCCTGATAATGCGTATTATATTGATAATGAGTAGTATAATGCTGAAGAATAAAGCAATAATAATTTGAGGTTTCCCGATTTTATATTGATTGTCTTTAGTCATAAGTACTTCTATACTTGTTGTAAATCAGGATGGAAAGATAAATTAAAAAATGAAAAGAATAAACCCAATGGCCATTTCGCATGCGGATGAATAGGAAAGATGCCCGTTAATTGATTTTGAAATATTGGCAATTGAACTAACCTATAACTGCAACACTTTAAACTCAAGTACCCGGTTAAGGTAATGCTGCCTTTCTGAACATTTTTCGCAAATGGGGCAGGGTATATGAGGTTCACGCAATCCAAAACCTTTATAGGTAAGTCTTTCGGCAGTAATGCCTTTTTGTTTAAGGTAGTTGACCACAGAGTGTGCCCGTTCGTCGGATAATTTCAGGTTGTAGGCATCACCACCACGGCAATCGGTATGCGCCCTTATCTGGATCTTCATGGTGGGTCTCATTGCCAGAAAGTCGACTAAGCTGTCGAGCACAACCTTAGCGGTATCATTCAGTTCGGCGCTGTTGAAGGCGAAATAGAAATGGCCAATCTCATATATTTTGTCTACTTCGGGTGTGCCCACAATTTTCACGAAGGATGTGGGAACCGGTTCAATTGTATCTGTTTTATTAACCAATGGCGGCGGTGGAGTGAATAAAGAAACAGTTTTGTAGATAGTATCTATATCTTTCTGACTTGTGGCTATAAATGATATTTGCCCGGGCAGGTAATGGTCTTTACTTATTTTTATGGTGTATTGTGCACCAGGAAAAAGTTGAGAGAAGTACATGCCGGAAATGTTGGTGAAGGTATCAATTGGGTGATAGGTGGTATTTATAGATAGGTTAACGTCTGATAATGGTTGGCGAGTAGCGGAATCTGTTACCGTCAAATGCAGATAAAGCTTTTCTTTTTTATAGAACCATAGGTTATCTCCTCCTTTATTTGCCGGCCTGTTGGAAGAGAAATAAGTGCTGCGGCCATCGGCAAATAGAGCAAGGGAGATATCATCGTATGATGAATTGATAGGCGTGCCAATATTCACAGGATCGGTAAATATTCCAGAGGTGTTATTCCATTTGCATTGGTAAATATCCAGGCCACCCAGTCCCTCGTGCCCATCGGATGAGAAAAACAAAGTGGATTCGTCGCCCCAGAAAGGAAACATTTCTTCTCCTTCGGTATTGATTGCTGAACCGGCATTTTGCGGTTTGGCCCACTTGTTGTGTACTTTCCGGCAGAAATAGAGGTCTGAGCAACCTGCGCCATTGGGTTTATTGGATGAAAATACCAATACCTGACCATTGGGGCTAATGGCAGGATGGGCAACAGAATACGCCTTACTATTGTACTCGAAGGGAGTAACCGTTTTAAATTTCCTTGATGACGAATCGAAATCATCAGCTATCATAATTTCCAATAAAACAATGCTGTCCTTGTTGGGTATAGACCCCTTACTCATAAAGTTGTTTTTACTCCTGCTGCGCGTGTAATACATCTGTTTGCCATCGGCGCTGAAGGTGCACGGGCCATCATGGAATTGGGAATTCAATTGTTTTGTTTCGGTCAGCTTATTCAGATCTCCGGTACAATTTCCGTTGCCATCGCAGTGAACACTATATATATTATAGTACGAATGACCAGACCAGTTGTCGGTTTTCTTCTTAGTGTCAATGGCCGTATCGGATGCAAAAACGAGCATTCCTTTCCAAAGGGTTGGGGCAAATTCAGAACCATCTGTATTGAATGGCAGAAGGGTAGTAGTGCCTTGCGGAATAGAACCTAATATTGCTTTAGCTTTCAGGCAGCCTGCTATCATATTGTCGGCCCGTTGATCGGTTTTGTTTGTTTTTTTATATTCTTTAAGCCACTTTGCCGCCTCTTCATAACGGGTTAGCTGCATCAGTAGTTGTGCATACCTCAGCATAACTATGCTGCTGCAGCCAGGTAAGGCTACAGCTTTAGCATAGGTTTCCGTTGCCTTTTCTGTATTATTGGTGGCGTTGTAACAATCTGCCATCTGGGAATAGATAACAGGATCGTTCATTACCGGGGCTATTTTCTCATAATAGGGTATGGCCTCGAAGTATGCAAAGTGAGTATAATAATAACTGGCCTTCATCAGGTCTTTATTCTCTTTTTTTGCCATGACTGTATTACAGATAAGCAGTAAAGAGAGGATATGAAATATGTATCGCATTTGTTTCATAATGAAGCCAGCAGGGGTAGTTAAAATTTCTTTATGAATCGTGGTGTAAGGAATTTTGAGTTGTCTTTAATTATGTCGTAACCGACAACGATTTCATGAGTGCCGCCGGAATAACCGCTTAAGCCGGAAATGAGGTAATCGTATGCATATCCTACATTAATCCTTTGTGTGGCCTGAAGATGGACGATACCTTCGAATGATTTGTCGGTGCGGTAGGTGAGCCCTATCAGGAATCTTTCGAGGTAAATGGCTGAAAGATTGATATCGAAACTCATTGGCAAGGTATTGTTACCCTGACCTGCCATGCGCATAATAGCATTCGGTTCCAGCTTCATGGTTTCGTTTACTGTAAAAACATATCCGGTAGATATATACAGGCCAGTAGATTGTTTGGCAATATTGTTATGGATGCGGATCTCATTCTTATCGTAGGCATTCTGCAGCATATTGGGAACTGAAAAGCTCAAATAAGATTTGTCGTCATAAACATAGACCCCGGCGCCAAAATTGGGCAGCACATTATTTTTAACATTATGTGCGAAGTTTGGGTCATTTGGCTGGTAGAGATTCAGGTCGCTGTAATTTGCGCTGTATAAATCGGCTCCCGCACTTAGCCCCATGGACAAAATACAGGATTTGAACTTAATACGATAAGCATAGCAGGTTTTGAAATCAGTATTTCGCTCAACACCTAAAGTTTCATTGGTCATACTAAATCCAAGCGCTACCTTTCTGAAAGATTTCATGAAACTGCCTATGGGGGCATCAATAGTAATGTTTGCGGTTTTGGGTGCGCCATTAATTGCATCCCACTGGTCGCGATAATCGGCATTTATGGTGGTGAGATCGTGGCTTCCTGCATAGGCGGGATTGTACAACAGTTTGTTGTACATAAACATGGTGTAGTGCTGATCGCTCTGCCCAAAAGAACACAGGGGCAAAAGCATTATTGTCAGCAGGAGAAAATATTTCCGGTTCATAAGTTGATCTATCGTTTAATCATTAACGCGCCTTTTAAAATGTCATTGCCTCCGGTTGCACCTGAGGTATTTAGTTTTACAAGATAATAATAAGTTCCATCAGGTACAAATGAGCCATTTTTGCTTTTGCCTCCCCAATCATTATTATAATTAGCTATTCCGAATACCTCATCACCCCATTTATCAAAAACTTTTACAATGTTTTTAGGATAATTCTGTATCCCTTCAATTATCCAGGTGTCATTTATGCCATCGCCATTAGGTGAAATGCCATCGTGTATGATTATAGCGGGGCAGGTAGTATCGGGTACTGAAATTGTAATTTGATTCTTACAGCCATTTTGGTCGGTGAGGGTAAACTCATAATCGCCGGCGCTGAGATTGGTGGGGAAATTGCCTATGACTGAATTGGACCATGCATATTGGTAAGGGGGTATTCCACCTGTAGCTATAATTTCTATACTGCCGTTGTGTGCCTGGCAATAGTCTTTTTTAACCTCAGGATTGATATGTATAGAGTCGGGTTGTACAATTTTAAAGGTATCGATAACAGTGCATTGTGAAAACGTATCGGAAATACGGACCGAATAGCTGCCGGGTGATAAATCTAAAAGATAGGGTGTTGTTGTTCCATTAGGCCAATTGTATAAGTAAGGCTGATGGGCCCCAATGACATACAACATTATTGAACCATTCTGGTCTCCATTACATCTTACATCGGTAATAACTGCAGAATCATTGAATGTCCTGTTGATAATTGTAAGTGGAAATGTAGCGGTACTATGGCATCCATTTATATCAGGGCCTACTTTGTAGGTAATAATTGTATTACCCAGAGCTAAAGCTTTTACCTTGCCGGAAAGGGAGTCTATTGAAGCTGCTGCGCTATTTGTACTGCCCCAGATACCACCGGTTACCGACTCTCTGAATATCTTAATTGCCCCAACACATAGCGGTGAAAAGCCGGTGATTGTGCCTGCTGCCGGTAATGCATTAATGGTCACAATAGCGGTTGTAGTGCAACCCCAATCCTCGCTATAACTTAGTATGGCAGTGCCTGCAGCCAACCCTACAACAACTCCGGAATCCCAAAAATTGCCATCGGCATACAGGTTGCAAGAGCCGCTTTGCCACATTCCCCCAAAAACGGAATCGTAAAGTTTTACAGTATCGCCAAGACAAATTGATAATCGTCCCTGAATGGGTGGAGGTGGAGGAATTACTCTTATTGAATCTATGGCAACAGCCGAACCGCAAGCGTTGGTTACTGTATAATATATAGTATCAAGCCCTGGCGTTATAGCTGTGAGGGTATCTCCTGAAAGGGTTACATGATTATTGGTTATGCTCCAGATGCCACCTAATACGGTATCCGAAAGGACTGTTTTGCTGCCAGTGCAAAAACTAATGTATGGTGATGGTGTAAATACAATCGTACCGGGATCGGGTAGACCGACGATGGTTACCGTTTTTGTTGCGGTGCAACTGAGGCCGAGCGTATAGGAAATAATGGTGGTGCCTACACTTATCCCCGTAGCAATACCAGAAACAGAGCCGACAGACGCAATACCAGTATGGCTACTGCTCCAGTACCCCCCGCCTGTCGCATCAGTGTATGTGCCATTGTGGCCAATGCAAATAGAGGCTGGCCCCGAAATAGGAGCGGGAGCCGCCTGTACTGTTACTGCGGCTACTGCCTGGCCGCAGGTTGTAGTATATGTAATATTGGCAATGCCAGCGGCAATTCCTGTAACCACACCAGATCCTGAGCCAACCGAGGCTGTGCCTGGGGAGCCGGAACTCCATGTGCCACCGGAAAGGCCATCGCTTAAGGTGGTAGTTGAGCCAACGCAAATAGTCAGAATACCGGATATCGGCGTTGGGGCTGGGTAGACTGTAACTGTGGTTGTAACCGTGCCGCAAACATCAGTGTAAGAGATCAGGGCGGTGCCACCCGAAATGCCGGTTACAATGCTTGTGGTGGCGCCAATAGTTGCAATTCCCGGAGCGACGGAACTCCAGGTTCCACCAGGCATTGCATCGCTTAATGTAGTGGTTGCGCCTATACAGACATGAGTGATACCCGTAATGGGGGGATTGGGATTTACAGTTATTACTTTAGTTACCGTAACGGGGCCGCATAGAGTAGTAACTGTATACTTTATGGTATCAATTCCGGCTGAAATTCCTGTTACAACTCCGGCTGATACTGTTGCGACGGATGGCGTGCTGCTTGCCCAAGTGCCACCAGATGAAGTATCGGATAATGTGATGGTTGAACCTATGCAGACAACAGAAGGGCCGGTAATAGCGCCAACCAATGCCGCGCCGACCACAGAAGTATCAATGCCAATATGGTAATCCATTCCGGAAGTTGAGTGGTCGGTATAGAGTTCAATAGAATTAATGCCGCCACAATAGGTGATTGTCATATCTGCACCGGTATATACTAAAGTCGTTCCAACCGGCCCATACAAATAACCTCCGAGGAGATAACAAGGCCCCCCTGGTCCACCACAACCCGTGTAAGACGTGATATCTGCTGGTGTGATTACATAAGGAGCGCCATTGATAAACACTTTAAGAATATCGCCAGCTCCATAAGTCCCTCCGTTCATCCCATCAACGTGTACCTGTACCGAACTTACGGGTGCGCTAAAAGTATAAGTGTACCAACCAATGCTACTTGAAGGGGCGATCCAATAAGCTGTGGGAGCCGGTAAGCAGGAACTTCCTCCGGTTGTGACACTTCCTCCGGAGGTCACGGTTACATTATAGCTGCCGTAGGCAGCGGAGCCGCTAAAATGCGTAATGAGCATGTATTGGGCATCTGCATGTAAAAAACAGGCAACCGAAAAAAAGAGCAGGAAGTTTATGAAGATTCGATTCTTCATGAGTAGATGTTTTAATAAAGTTACTAATTTATCTTTTAATTAATAAGCTGCCGGTATAACTTTCTTTTACATCGGGTGCGCCGGGAGTGTTGGGTTTTACCAGGTAGTAGTAAGTGCCATCAGGCAGCAATCCGTTCTTTCCGGTACCTGCCCAATCATTCTGATAGTTTGAAGCAGAAAACACTTCATCACCCCATTTATCGAATACCTGAACAGTATTGTTAGGGTAAAGTTGTAAGCCAATAATGATCCATGTATCGTTGATGCCATCACCATTTGGGCTAACAGCATTGTAAATAATTATATCGTTACAGGTGTCGGGTACATTGAATGCAGTTTTTTTATTACAACCATTTTTATCAGTTACCGAAAGCAGGTAATTACCTGTTACCAGATTTTCAATGTTTGGCCCTACCGACAGGTTAGACCATGAATAATTATAAGTTGGAGTACCGCCGGTTATAGTTGTGAAAATGCTGCCTTTTCCCTGACGGCAAATGTCTTCTTTAATCTCTGCCACGATATTAATAGTATCAGGTTGTGCGATTATAAAAGAATCTATCAGGTTGCATTGTTTGGTTAGTTCGGTAATGTGAAGAATATATATACCTGTGTCTAATCCTGAAATGGTGGAAGAACTATCGCCAGTTGACCAAAGGTATTTGAATGGAGGGCTGCCTCCGGATATGTTTACTGTAATACTGCCATTGCTGTCGTTATAGCAGCGTGCATCATTGATGGTGCCATTAGCAGTAAAGTCTGTATTGATCACAGATAAAATAAAGGTGGCGGAATTTATACATCCGTTCAAATCGGGTGGAGTAGTATACTTTATGGTTGTTGAGCCCAGGTGAATACCTTTAGTGGTTCCGGTTATACTGTCAATTGTGGCAACAGATGTATCGGAACTGGTCCATTTCCCTCCATTTATATTTTCAGTGAATTTAATGATCGCATCCCTGCATATTTCATTCTGACCGGAAATAATACCTGAATCGGGCAGGGGATTGATCTTTATTTCTATTTGTGCCGAGGAGTCGCAATTGATATTGGTAACCGTATATTTCACTGTATCCAATCCCGGAGCTATACCCGTTAAAATACCTGTTGATGAGATAGTTGCAAGATTGTTACTGCATGACCATACGCCTCCAGGTACTGTATCCGTTAGCTGGGAAGAAGAACCCTTACAAACATTGGTATTGCCTGTAATGATTCCCGGATCCGGAACGGCATTTACGGTAACCAAAGTTGTGACGGCACAACCCGGATTTAGTGTGTACGTTATTTTTACAATTCCGGCAGTAAGGCCTGTAAGTATACCAGTACTTGCAATTATTGTTGCAATAGTTGGGCTATCGATGCTCCAGATACCACCTGAAGTTGAATCTGAGAGGGTGGTCTTTCTGCCTGCGCAGATAACTGAATCAGGGAGGCTATGGATGGGGGGCAGCGCATATACAGATACGGATTTTGATGTATCGGCAGTGCAGCCCCAGGCATCTCTGACATGGAGTGCAACTGTATGGGTTCCTGTTACACTGAATGATATCAGGGGTGCAGCAATGGAATCAGTCAGGCCGGAATGCGTCCATGCCCAACTAATAATATGAGACCAGTAAGAGGATGAAGTATCGGTTAAAAACAGGGTGTCGTTGAGGCAAACCGGATTTGGGGTGGCGGTGAAGCCGGGAATAATAGCATTGGCTTTAATTGTATCGATGCCAAGGTTGGTATTGATACATCCGGCATGATCGGTAATGATCAGTTTTGGGATAAATCCACCAGCATGAAGATAAGTATGGGAAATGGTATCTATAGCCGATGATACCAGGATGCCATCGGAAAAGTCCCATGTTATACTCGAAGCAAGGGAAATATTACTGAGATCGGCATTGAAGTAAACGGTTAACGGGGTACATCCGGTATCGTGGCTATAGCTAAAAGATCCGGCATAACCATATACTTTGATATGGGCTATGGCAGTGTCTTTGCAACCTGATGAATTGGTAACAATAAGTATCACCGTATCATAACCCGGAGTTGTATAAAGGTTGTTAGGATTTGTTGCAATTGAATAGGCGCTATTGCCCAGATTCCAGTAGCTACTTACGCTGCCTGTACTGGTATTAGTAAAGTTGACGGAGAGTGGGGGGCAGATAGCTATTGAATCACTCATAGTAAAGGATGCAACTGGGCTGGAAACGGTAATATAACTCACATGTGTAGCGGTGTCATGACAAACATGAGCATCGGTAATGACAAGCCGGACAGTGTAAACTCCCGAAACTGAATAATAATGAACAGGATTGGGTAAGGTGGATGTCTGTCCATCGCCAAATGTCCAGAAATTGGTGACCCCGGCGCTTGAGGTATTGTTGAATCTGATTGTGTCCCAGGCACACACCGCTGTTCGGCTGGCGTTGAAACCGGCAATGGGCCGGTACACATTTACAAAGGAATGCGTAACCGTATCCTTACATCCATAATTATCAGTAACAATCTCAGTGGTAGTATAATTACCTGTGGCAGTGAATATATGGCTAACAGCAGGTGTACCGACAGACGTTGTGGTTCCATCGCCAAAGGTCCAGTTGTGGTTGGTGATATATGTGCCGGTAAGGTCGGTGCTTGCATCAAGGTAGTTGGCAGGAAGCGGCCAGCAGACTGCAGGCGGTGTTACTGAATAATGGGCTACAGGTTTGGCAACATGAATGTAGTTGATACGTGTAAATGTATCGGGGCAAAAATTCTGATCAAATACCACCAGTTTTATAGTATACAGCCCTGTATTATGGAAGGTATCTGTAAAATATGCATTGGCAGCACCGTAACCGCTACCGCCAGCTATCCATTGATAGTAGGGACTGAAACCACCTGATACAGTAGATGAAAAAACAGCCTGGCCATCACGGCATATATTTGTATCGGGAGAAGAAAAAGAAACGGTGGGATGGGTGAGATTGACATAAAATGAAAAAGTATCTCTGCAACCGCTGGCAATGTTGTAGGTCGTTAATTTGACCGGATAAATCATTGCCGCGGGATAGGTATGAACAGGGTGGGTCACGGTAGAAGTGGTTCCGTCTCCAAAAAGCCAGATGCGTGTATCAGCTCCCATTGAACTGTCGGCAAACTGTACAGTGTTGACCGGATTACACAAGACATGCGGGTATGCCTTGGCCATCGGGGAATCGATAATTATATAATTATGACGAATAAAGGTATCCGGGCATCCGCCCGAATAAGCTATTACTGTATCTGAAAAGATTCCCGGTAAATCAAAATGATGATATAAAGACCATGTCGGAGCTTTGGCTGTGTCATCAAAACCACCGGAATAGATACCTTCGCCAAACAGCCACCAGTAATCATCGGCGCTACCTGAAATTAATGATCTTGTGAATTTTATTTCGTTGCGATTGTAACAAGTATGCAGGGGAGTAGCGCTAAATATTACATTAGGTTTAGCGCCTATGCTAACTGTGTCGTAGTACACAAATGAGCAGCCATTTGATGTAGATAAGCTGATTTTAACCGGATAAACGCCAACTGCTGTGTAGGTGTGATCGGGAGAAATGGTAGAACCTACGACTGTTTGTGCCGGCGACCCATCACCCCAATCCCAAACGTAGGTATAAATTGCCGGATAGCCACCACCCAAAGGAGGAGGATAAGTGGTGGCTGGATAAGTCAGGTAATGGATAGTGTGCGGGGCGCAGCCGTTTTTTGAAGTAACAAATGGAACTGTAAAGGCAAAAAAGAAGTCATAGACTATATACTGCTGAACAACAGTGTCTTTACAGCCGACAGTTGTTGTGACGAACATATGAACGGAATCGAACATTTTGTCCAGGTAAGTGTGGGCTGTAATTTTTCCTGTACCCGATAAGCTATCCCCGAAATGCCATAATACAAATGAGCCGGGAGCACAAGTTGCAGCAAAACTTACCGTGACAGGAGCAGGGCATGGGATAGCAGGCGTAACGGTAAAAGTAGATACGGGGTCCTGTATATATATGAGGTGTTTAATTGTGTCATTACAATAGGCATTAAAAATCACCAATGAGACAAGATAATTTCCAGGGGCATGGTAGGTTTTGGTAACATTTATGCTGGTGCTGGTGTCACCATCACCCAAAAACCATTTACAGGATACAAATGGGGGGCTGGTATTAGTGAAGGTAACCGGAACATTCAAACAAGCGCTGTCGGGATGGGCAAATGATGCAAGGAAGCTATTTTCGAAGATATAGCCGGGAGCAAAAATACTATCAATGCAAGTGCGGCTATCAGTGACTTTTAAGCCTACCCCGTATGTGCCCAAAGCGGTATAAAGATGAATGGGGTTAGCTGCCACAGAGCCGGCGCTGCCATCACCGAAGGACCAGAGATAGGTAAAAGGTCCTGCGCCGGAAACAATGCTGGAGAATATTGCATTATCCGGAGGGTTGCATAAGTGAGTCTGGCTGGCTGAAAATGTTGCTGCCGGAGGTGTAAGTATATGAATAAATGAAGGTACGGTGAGTATTGAAGAGCAACTGTCGGCATTAGTAACATTCAGCGAAACATTGAAGTGCCCGGGAAGTCCGAAAGAGTGTGCAACAGTGCCGGTAGTAGCCGAATAACCATCGCCAAAAGACCATAGATAGGAAACTGGTCCGGGTACACCTGCTGTTGATGTACTGGTGAAAGTGACAGGTACATTCGGGCAAACTGCTGTATCGCTTTCGATAAAATGAACGATGGGAGCGGGGTAGACCGTAATAACTTTAGTTTTGGTATTGGTAAAAGTACCGTTGGTGGCTGTAAGGGTAACCGTATAGGTACCAGCAGTAACATAAGTAGTGCCCGGATTGGTAAGGGTAATTATGCCGGTTCCATTACCAAGATTCCACACATAAGTAGTGCCAATAGATGGTGTGGTAGTATTGGTAAAAGTTACAATCAGCGGTGCGCAGCCGGCAATTGGCGTTGCATTGAATCCTGCAATAACCTGTGCGGATACAAAGCCGGATGAGATAAGTAGGTAAGCTAAAAAGAATAAGGTTCGGGTGAATAGTTGCATATTTTACATTTTATGCCAGGGTAGGTGATCTATCTGATATTTGGTGACTTCGTTGAATGTTAAGTAATAGGTTAATTCGTATCAGGCATTATTCCAGGTATTGGTATGATTTTATCCTAGTAAAAATACCTATTAATTTCTAAAAATAAAACTGTTTGTTAGTTTTTTCAGGTATTTACCGGTTCCTAACTTAATAGCGATATCAATAGCATCATAAAATGGCTGCACATCCATTTTAAATGGTTATCAAACAATTCGAAAAACAGATCAACGATTGTGCGTAACCCGGATTTATGCGCAAGTTTTGAAGGAAAATCTACCGTTTAGAAACTTTTTCGACCGTTTAGAAACTATTTTTGGCGACCGGGATAATGGGCTGTAAAATTGCTGTATGAAATCTTATTAATCCATACAACACATCAGCAATATGAAATTTTTGTTTTTCTGTATCGCGTTTTTAAAGAAGAGAGGATTTTTGAATTCAGATAATCTGATTGATGATTCATTGAATTCTTTTGATTCTTTTACGGATCGTTGATTGCTATTTTATTCAATACAATAAATAAAGTATTCCCTTGTATTGGGAATATTTATGAGTTTGGGGTGGGTTGAAATATTGTCTGATAGAATCATCTACATACTTACAGACCACTCCTTAAATTATTTGTTTTGAAACAGAACTTGTAACTTCTCTTTCTGATCCATTACCGTCTTAAAACCAATTTCAAAAATCTGGTCGGCTTTTTTCATATCGAACATGCCAAATCCTGCGAGGAAAGGTTCAAAATAGGCATCGCAAAGCAAAGACCTTTGTAAAACGCCTTCGTAAATACCTAAATGGAAGCAATAATCTATAAGAGATATTTTGTCATGTTTTTGAAGAACAGTGCCATCAAATAGTTTATTTACATAAGAGCCAAGCAGCAAATCATATTTGCCTGACAAAGGTTCCACGGGGAAATTGTTAATAATACCTCCGTCCATAAGCTGATACCCCTGAAAATCGACCTGTTCGAAAACCAAAGGGACAGATGATGAAGCTACAATTACATCAAATAGACTTCCGGAAGAAAAGGTTATGGTTTTCCCCCTGGAGATATCGGTGGCAGCAACAAACAGAGGGATTTGAAGGTGTTCAAAACTATCGCTGCCAATCAATTCTTCCAGTTTATTTCGCAAACCAGACATGGAGAAAAGTCCACTGGATTTCCATGTAAAATCGGAAACACTGAAGTAAGAAAGCTCTTTTAATTCATGAAGGATTTTTTCAGGGGACAAACCTGCCGCATAGAGCGCACCAATAACAGAGCCTGCACTAACCCCGGATATTGCCGCAACCGGTATATCCAATTCTCTCAATGCCTGCAACACACCAATATGCGCGGCTCCTCTTGCTCCACCACCTGATAAAACCAAACCTACCGTTTTTTTCATTTGGCAACTATTTATGTGCTATAAAGATGGGTATATTGTGTTGTCTGATTACCTCGTAAATGAAACTCTTTTTGAATAATTCAGAAATCAGCGAGCGTCCGAAAGCCCCGGCAACAACCATTGTATTGCCATTTAGTTCCAGCCATTGTTCCAGATCTTTTTTGATGTTTATCTTTAATTTGAGTACAGCCAGTTTGCTATAACTTAAAGCTAAGTACTCTTCTATCTCCTGTTTCTCAGGTACACCACCTTTCCCCGAATCGAAATAAGCAATTAAGATGTTGTTGTTAACATACTCAGGCAGCAAATTGCTAAACTGCTTAATGGCAAAAACTGATTGCTCGCTGCCATCATAGGCCATAATGATATTCTCAGGAGCTTTATATTTTTCATTAACCAGAACAACAGGGCATTCAGTCTTATGAAGGACATTGGCTAAATAATCATCCTGTGAGTCTTCACCCAGGTTCTCGTAAAATGTATCGGCGCTTAAAACCAGCAAATCAGCAAATCTGGTTTCTTCACAAATACTGGTTACTATATGTTTGCTGAAATCTTTATGCACCTGGTATTTGATCCCATTTTCGGCACACAATTTTTCGAAATGTAAAATGTTTTGTTTTAGTGACTCTTCATCAGTTACAATGTTTTCGGAAACGTAAACCGGCCCGGCAGGAACACCACCAAATGAGTAAAGTAATTCAACATAATCGATAGATGGCAGAAACATTCCAATAGCAAGGACCTTCTGATTTTGATTCATGTTTTTCACAAATTCAAAAACACCATTACTGAAATGACAGCCGTCGAATGCAAGCAGGACTTTTTTCATATTTTTGAATTATATCAGTAAAGATATGTTTTGCTTTCATAGAAGCGAATGATTCAAGTCATACATATTGCTATTTAAGGTCAATTCCTGCAGGTTGAGACAATTACTTCCCGACTTGGTAAATAAGGAACGTTGATGAAATAAGTTCCACCATATTGCGAAGTTATATTTCTTTTTTGTGAGGCGTAAAATCTGCGAATAATGAATTATTTTAAGACTTTACAACGAAATAAAAATGGAATAGAACAAGTAAGATGGTGGGAATTATTTCGTCATCGTTCCTAAGAACAATGTAACAAGATGCGCAGGACTAGAATTAAATTATGAATAACTGTGTGAAAAATAAGCAGCGAATGGTTTTACTCAATATAAATAGTGAACTTTGCAACAAAATCGCCCTAAAAATAATTGCAACAATGAAAATATCTTTTCATGGCGCCGCAAGAACGGTCACCGGATCAAAACACATAATCCATATTAACCCGGATAAGAAAATACTGCTCGATTGTGGCTTGTATCAGGGAATGGGCAAAGACACCACTAAACTTAATAATGACTGGGGATTTATACCATCTGAAATAGACCACGTTATTATTTCTCATGCGCATATTGATCATATTGGTTTATTGCCCAAACTGGTAAAGGAGGGGTATAAAGGCAAGATATTCTGTACGCCGGCAACAGCCAGCCTTGCAAAATTGCTCCTTCTTGACTCTGCCCGGATACAGGAAGACGACCTAAGGTATGTGAACAAAAAAAGAGAAAAAGATAATTTGCCGCTATTTGAGCCATTATATGATGAGGACGATGCAATCATGGTTTTTCCATTGTTTGAAACCATCCCCTACAACGAAAATTATAAAATAGAACCAGGAATTGACCTGTTGTTTACAGATTGCGGTCATATTCTTGGCAGTGCGGCAGTAAACCTGAGGATAAAGGAAAATGGTAAGGAAGTGCGCATAACCTTCAGCGGAGATGTTGGCGCTTATCATGACATGATATTGCGGTCGCCTCAGGAATTTCCTCAGGCTGATTTTATTATTATGGAATCGACCTATGGAGACAGGCTGCATGAAGTTTCAACTGCATCGGCTGATAAATTACTTAAGTACATCCTGGATACCTGTTTTAAAAAGGGAGGGAAGCTGATCATACCTGCTTTTAGCCTTGGGCGGACTCAGGATATTTTGTTTATGCTGAACAGGCTGGAACTGGAGAAGCGTTTGCCTAACCTGAATTATTATGTTGATAGTCCGCTATCTATAAAAATAACAGATACCGTTAAGAAATACCCCAGCTATTATAATAATGATGTAAAAAAACTCCTGCATCAGGATGAAGATGTATTTTCATTTAAAGGTCTGAAGTATATAGATTCAGTTGAGGATTCCATAAAGCTGAATGATATGGAGGAGCCTTGTGTAATTATTTCTGCATCAGGCATGGCAGAAGCTGGCAGGGTGAAACACCACATAGCCAACAATATTGCAGACAGCAAGAATACCATATTGTTTACCGGTTATTGTGAACCGCAATCATTGGGAGGCAGACTGAAGCACCGGCCAGCCTATGTAAAAATATTCAGCAAGGAGTTTCCGGTAAATGCAGATATTTATGAGATAACCACTTTGAGTGCGCATGGAGATTATGAAGATCTTTGCCAGTGGTTGGCGTGTCAGGATGCGGCAATGGTAAAAACGTTATTCCTGGTGCATGGTGATTACGAAGCGCAATTATCGTTCAGGGACAGGTTGATAAAAAAAGGATTTGCTGATGTGCAGATTCCAGATCTGCACCAGGAGGTTGGATTGGGAAAATTGGATTAATTAGTAAAGGAATTAAGATTCATAAATGACAAAAGGTTATGTTTCGGCTGAGGAAGCCGTATTACTGGTTGAAAGCGGCAACAGGGTATTTGTGCATGGAAGTGCGGCTACGCCTATAAAATTGGTTAATGCATTATTGAAAAGGGCCGGTAAAATAAATAATGTCGAGTTGGTTTCCATAAGCACTTATGGAAATATAGACTGGAACCACCCGGAGGTATTGAAAAGTTTTTATCTCAATTCACTATTTGTATCAGAAAACATCAGGAGTTGGGCCAATTCGGCTTATGGGGGGTATGTTCCGGTTTTTTTAAGTGAAATACCCCAACTGTTCATAAAAGGGTATTTGCCATTGGATGTAGCCATAATTCATGTATCACCGCCGGATGTGCATGGTTACTGTACTTTGGGAACATCTACGGATATTGCCATTAGCGCAACAAGACATGCAAAGAAGATTATTGCACAGGTTAATCCCCGTATGCCAAGAGTTTTGGGTGAAGGAGTATTACACATATCCCAATTTGATTCCATGATTTGGGAAGAATGCGAATTGGTGGAAGTGGATTATTCTTCAGGAAAGTCAGATGTTATTTCCAGGAAAATAGGTGAGCAGGTGGCATCACTCATTGATGACGGATCTACCTTGCAAATGGGAATTGGCGCTATCCCCAATGCGATACTTGGTGCACTTGGCAACCATAAAGACCTGGGAGTGCATACCGAAATGTTTTCGGATGGTCTTGTGCCTCTGGTAGAAAAGGGGGTAGTTAACAACTCGAAAAAGAAAATTGCCATTGGCGAAATAGTTACATCTTTTATTTTAGGTACCCGTAAGGTATATGACTTTGTAGATGATAATCCATACATCCATAGTATGGATATATCCTTTGTAAATGATGTGGGTATTATCAGGCAGAATCCTAAAGTTGTAGCCATTAACAGCGCTATTGAGATAGATATTTCAGGTCAGGTATGTTCGGATTCTATTGGTACATATCAGTATTCGGGAATTGGGGGGCAAATGGATTTTATGCGTGGGGCTGCATTATCGGAGGGAGGAAAGCCAATTATAGCTATACCTTCTGTAACCAGTAAGGGTATATCCCGTATTGTTCCTCACTTAAATGAAGGGGCCGGTGTTGTTACGACCCGAGGCCATATTCATTATGTAGCTACCGAATATGGTATTGTAAACCTTTATGGGAAAAACCTGGAACAAAGAGCGGTATTACTGACCAGTATTGCACATCCTGACCACAGGGAGTCGCTGGAAATGGCCTACCACAAACGGTTTGGACGATTGATAAAAGGATTATAAAAGGATAATTTCAATATTGGGCCCTGAATGAAATGCTTAAGAATTATAGAGATGAGAAAAGTCGCGTGTCTTTTATTTTTGTGCCTTAGCCTGAATTTGAGCCTGAATGCCAAAGAATCTTCTGACGGTATTAAAGGCTATAAATTGTTATATCCTGAGCTGGTCAATAAAATTTATTTTCCTGACAATAATAAGTACTTCTGGTATTGTTCAACACCATCATCCTTTGAATTGAGAAAGGAATTACTCGCTTTGCTTGATAGTGCAGGCCGGTATGGGTTAGATAAAAACAAGTACCATTATGAAATAATAAGCAAATCAGTATTGCCAATTGATACCCTGGAGATTAGAACATACGAAATGGTTTTTACAGATGCCGTTATCGCATATTGTAAAGACATCTGCCAGGGTTGTGATATTCAGCGATATATTTCCAACGATGAAGTTTCACCGGTGTATTCAAAGGCAGATAATGAGATAATATTGAACAAAATTTATGGTATTAAGTCGCCTGAAGATCTGAAGAAAGTTGTAGCATCATTTGTGCCGGAAAATACAGCCTATAAGCAACTTGAACATCAATTTGTAATTGAATCAGAAACAGGAACAAAAGCCAGGATTGATCAGTTGAAATCATGTCTGAATCTTTACCGGTGGATCAGTCATTTCCATTTTGACCAATATATTCTCGTTAATATTCCATCAGCCACTTTAAGGTATTATGAAAGCGATAGCCTGATGCTTGAAAGCAAGGTAGTAGCAGGAAAAGTAAGTACGCGATCGCCTCGGTTCTCCACCTGGTGCTATCAGGTTGTTTTATATCCATACTGGAATGTTCCCAGAGAAATAGCTTTGAAAGAGCTGCTGCCACATTTTAAGAAATCACCTGCTTTGATGGAGAAAATGAATATGCAACTGGTAGGCAGTAATGGTAAGGTAGTCGATGCTTCAGGCATAGACTGGTCTCAATTGAACAGGCGTAATTTCCCATACACGTTCAGGCAATGCACAGGATGTGAAAATTCGCTTGGGGTAATCAAATTTAATCTTACAGATCCTTTCGATGTATACCTGCATGATACCAATTTCAAGTTGGCATTTCTAAAAGATACCCGTTTTCTTAGTCATGGATGTATCAGAGTGGAAAAACCAGTTCAATTAGGCAACTATCTGTTACAAAATAAGTTGGATTCTGATTTTCTGAAAGCTTGCTATAAAGACCAACTACCCAAACCCATAGACCTTGAAAAGAAAGTGCCTGTTTTTGTGGTTTATATGCCTGCAGAAGCAAGTGGAGATTCCGTTGTTTTTTATAAGGATGTTTATCATTTGTTTAAATGAGGTGCAGTTATTGGAACTGAGTTCTGATATTGGAATTGTATAAATAATTTTTTTCCGGGTTTAGATGAATTCAACTGATTTTCGGCAAAAAAATAATAATTTCCCTTTATTGGCAGCCCATTTCCAATCAATTACGGTTAACGCCCTGATTAATGATTCAACCGCTGTTTACAACTGGTATGTAGTATTAAAGGATAAGATAGGATGTATAGGTTTTTGTCTTGGGGGCAGAGCTTCTTTTGTTGCCAACAGTGCATTGCCGCTGTCTGCTTCAGTTTCATTTTATGGGGGTTATACACATGCAGTGTCGCATCTGGCGGCAACTTTACATGGCCCACAGTTATTTTTCCGGGCAGGTAAGGATCAGCACATAAAACCAGAGCATGTGCACACCGTAATTGAATCGGTTAAAAATGCAGGCAAGGATTACATCAATGTGGGAATTTCGTATGCCGATCATGGTTTTTTCTGTGATGCCAGAGCTGCCTATCATGCCGAAGCTGCAAGGGATGCATGGTGTATGGTCAAATCATTCCTGAAAAATAAGCTGGGGTAGTATTTTCTAATAATGAAGTTTATTGTGATTAGCGCATCGGCATAATTCCTGTAATTCGTATTTAATTCACCTTCATTAATATTGGATTTTCAGGTAAGTAGCAAATAGATCGTGCTGCTATCTGGATAGTGAAACAAAAAGGCCTTTTAATTGGGCAAGGATGGTTGAAAAAAACATTCAGAATCTTTATAGAATAAGTGATAATTGATTTAACAGCAGGTTAAAGATTATTTTTCTATTATTTATACTACATGTTGCTTTGTGCGTATATTTAGATTACCCAAAATATACCTTATGATTTTTAACCGAAGAAATTTCCTGCGATCGGCCTCTGTACTGGCGGCTTTTTCGCTGAATGAGATGCAGGCATTAGCTGCAAAGCACCATATCTCAGGAGGTGGAAAGATAATAGCAGATGACGATGAAGCCTACTGGAGTACAGTACGGCAACTTTTTCCTCTATCCAGAGAGTGGACCTATTTGAATAATGGAACTTTTGGCCCATCTCCATACCCTGTAATAGAGACGATGCGCAATGCGCAAATGGATGCAGATCAATTTGGCAATTATGGCGGCTATGAATCGTCAATGCCAAAGATTGCAAAATTTGTAGGAGTTGATGATACGGAGATTGCGCTTACCCATAATGTTACAGAAGGTATTAACCTTGCCTGCTGGGGAGTGCCACTGAAAAAAGGTGATGAAGTTATTGTTACTACCCACGAGCATGTAGGCAATATGATGCCCTGGATGAACAGGCAGAAGGTGCATGGTATAGTTGTGAAAAAATATACTCCCGGACATACTGCTGACGAAACACTTTCCCGGATCAATGCACTTATCAATAAGAATACCAGGGTAATTGCAACGCCACATATACCATGTACTCAGGGACAGGTTTTGCCTGTTAAGGATATTTGTAAACTGGCAAGAGACAAAGGCATTTTTTCACTCATTGACGGGGCTCATGGAGCTGGTATGATGCCACTGGACCTACATGATATGGGTTGTGATACTTATGCCAGTTGTTGCCATAAATGGATGTTGGGACCTAAGGGAACCGGTTTTCTTTATGTGAGGAAGGAAATGCAGGATACCATTCAGGCATTTTACATGGGCGGCGGAACTGACGATGGAAAGTGGGACCTTATGACCGACCCGGTTACTATAGGTGGCTATGCTCCCAGTGCGCACCGTTATTTTGGCGGTACACAGGCTAATGGCTTATTTGCAGGAGTAAATGCTTCTATCGATTTTATTGAAACAATTGGCATAGAAAATATTCATAACAGAATAAAGAGCCTGGGCAAGTATACACAGGACAGCCTGCTTGAATTTGGTAAGAAAATAGAACTGCTTACACCTACAGAAGAACGATCGCGCTGTGCTGTGAACGGATTCAGGATTCAGGGAGTTGACTACCATAAATTTTTTGAAACCTGCTCTGCACAAAAGGTACGTATAAGGGCAGTTCCTGAAAACGGGTTGAATTGCCTGAGAGTCTCAACGCATATCTATAACAATAAGCAGGATGTTGATAAGTTGATGGGATTGATTAAAAAAGCAATTTCGTAAGTTTCGGAATATTAATAATTTCTCCCAAAATGAGGATAATTATACCCTCATTTTGGGAGATTTTTTTTGTTCAAATGATAACAGCTACATGTGACTGATCGAATTGCCTGCAATAATGCTATCGGTAAAGGAAAAGCAATAATAAAAGATTGACAGCGGTGATAATTGAGAAACCTATGAGGATGTATTTGCGAATTGCCTTGTCTCCCATTGAGATTGCATAGCACATCTTAAGAATATTATTGCTGATTATAGCCTGCAGGGTAGCTGCGGTAATTATGGTAACAGTAATATCAGGGTGTTTACCCTGAAACATGTTTAACAGGAACGGATCGATATCGGTAAAGCCTACAATGATTGATAGTGCATTGAGTCCATTATGTCCATAGATCTGTAATGTATAGTTAGTCAGTAAGGAGAATGCCACATAAAGTATGCCAAAAATAAGTGCAACACGCAGTTCAAGCGGATTCTGAGGCTTTAATTCATTTGTGGTTTCAGTTGCAGTATTAGAATTAGAGGATCTGTAGATGAAAAAAGTAACCAGTGCGCTTACGCACATTAATATGAGGAAATATGGGAGCATAGTTATGCTCAGACCGGGATTAAATATGACGATAAGCAGGTAAATTCGGAGAAACATAAGGGATGTGGCTGCAAGTATGGATGCCGCATATTTGGACGGCGGATCAATTCCTTCCTTGCTTTTCCTGGCGATAATAAAAGTTGTGGCCGTACTTGAGTATAAACCGCCGAGTATCCCGGTGAGCATAAGGCCGGCTTTAGGGAATATGAACTTTCTCAGCAAATAGCTAAAATAGGAGATGGCTGAAATAACAACGATAGCCAACCATAATTTATACGGAGAAACCGGCAATCCTGTTATTATCTCTCTGTCAGGAACCAATGGCAGGATAACACCGGATAAAAAAACAAATTTTGCCAATGTAACGAAATCTTCAGTGTAGAGTTTCTTTGAAAACTCCTTTACCTTCTCCTTGCTTTCTACAAGGATCATTATAATAACAATCAGGAGCATTGAAACCCAAAGTGGGAAAACCTCGAGTGCCATAGGAAAGGAATAAACCAGGAGGCCAAGAATAATAATAGTTATGCCTTCGTTGTCACTGGTTTTCAGTTTGTGAAAATAATAAGCCAGGAAAAACAGTGATAATGAAAGGAAACCGGCCAAAAAAAGATGTGATACCAATTGGTTTGAATGCAACAATATGAAACCTAATAAGGCAATAAATGCAAAAGTGCGTTCGGAACCAAAAAGGAATTGCTTTTTTTCTTCCGGGGTTTTAATATAGACCTCCATGCCTAGCAAAAAAGCAAAACCAACACTGGCGACCAATTGAATAATTAACTGGCTGAAATCGGGAAGTAATGCATGCATAGACTATTTTGATTTACAAACAATAAGTATAATTATCGGGTTAATAAATATCCTGATGAAGGTTTGTGGCAATACAAATAGCTAAGTTAGTTATTCGGATTCGATTTTTTCGCATTATCAGGCTGGTGTAATGATAAGGGGGAAGAAATTATGGATAGAAATATCAGGTTGAAAGTTATTTAGAAGCCTGAAGTGGAGATATTAAGGTGTGTTAATAACTATTTGTCCATCTTAACGTGATATTAAGAGTAGGTTAGATAATTTTACAGGAAATTATACGTTTTCACGAAAAATATTTTATGAAACTTACACAACTTTTAGTTTTAGGTATATCCGCATTTTCAATAGTTTCCTGTACAACAACCAAGAAATTGAAGAAATCCGAAGCCGATGTAAAGCGGATGGATAGCATAAACAAGGTGATACAAAACCATTATGCTGACTGCAGGGAGCAACATGCTGCTGATCTTGCAAAGATTCAATCGCTGGAGGATCAGTTGAACTATGCCAAGACCAATAATAACCAGATACTTGGTCAAATGAAAGACCTGTCGATCATAAGTGGAACGCAGGCGGAAAGTATCAAGAAATCGCTTGATAATATTGGTGTAAAAGATGCTTACATAAATGAATTGCAGAAAGCAATAACCAAGAAGGATTCTATGAATATGGCTTTGGTTATTAATCTTAAGAGCGCTATTGGAACTCTTGATGATAAGGATATCAATATTAAGGTTGATAAAGGTGTTGTGTATGTTGATATATCAGACAAGATGCTGTTTAAAAGCGGTAGTTATGATGTAACTGAAAATGCGAGCGAGGTATTGGGCAAGGTTGCCAAGGTACTTACCAGCCAGCCGGATATTGAATTTATGGTAGAAGGCCATACAGATAGTAAAGCTTTCAAACGTGGAGACCTTGAGGATAACTGGGACCTAAGTGCAAAAAGAGCTACTGCAGTAGTGAGAATTCTTCAGAATAAATACCATGTTCCGCCCTCTCATATGACAGCAGCCGGACGCGGGGAGTATATGCCGATAGCATCGAATGATACTAAGGAAGGACAAGCTACCAACCGCAGAACAAGGATAGTGATCATTCCTATGCTTGACCAATTCTTTAAATTATTGGAAAAGCCACAAAATTAAACTGATTAAAAAGATAAGAAACCCCGGATGTGAATCGCATCCGGGGTTGTTTTTTATGGTACTATTTGTTTTTAATGAATTGCCGCATTTAATCTGCTGGCGGCCTCCTTGGCTATAATTGCAGCATCCTCCAGCGTAATGTCATTTTCTGAAGAAATAAATACCTTGGCAGCATAGTTTTGAACTGTGAAAAGAAAATAAAACATGTTCAACTTCAAGCCAAAAGCTTTGTTCATTTCCCGCTGCTTTGCCCCTTCAGTAAACTCATAGAGATTTGAAACGCCAGGTATCGGAACAATAGATTTCACAGGATCGCCATGTTCTGATTCCTTATCCAGATTATCTTTCAGGTATTTTGCTGCCTGTTCAGGCGTTTTAAAGTACCACCTTATATCAACAACCCGCTGGTATTTTGCATTAGCTTCCAAACTGTTCCAAACCCTGAACTGACTGTTTATTTGTCCTGGTTCCAATCCTTTACCTGCACAGAATTCGTCGGACAAATAAAAGTTTTTTGGGTTAAGGTTTTGAGGTATGATATATTCGGTTTGTGCGATAGCAACACCGGAGATTACTGCTATAAGTATTGTGAAAATCAGTTTCATATGAGATATATTTTATAACAAGGTATGAAATATGATTTAAATATAAAAGGGCTTTGGCCGGTAATTGGTAATTTTGAATGAAAATATTTAGTACAAATCAGCAGCTATATGGTTAAGATGATATTATTGCAAGGCCTTTTTATTTTGTTTTTTGTATCCTGTTTAGGCCAACAGCCTGTGCTGCATGAAGACCTTGCTTTAAAATACCTGATACAATTACCGGCAGATAATAAGGGACACCATCCGGTGGTAATATTGCTTCATGGTTATGGTAGTGATGAAAAGGATCTTTTTGAACTCAGGAATTCTTTTCCCAACAATTATATAGTACTTGCTGTAAGGGCGCCTTATTCTTTACCAGGAAAAGGCTACCTGTGGTATGAATTCAGCAATATCAATGGCGTGCATGACGGGAACAAGGATCAATTGGAAAACAGCCGTAACCTGGTGGTTAAATTCGTTAATCAGGTAGTAGCAAAATATAAAGCCAATAGTGAGGAAGTTTACCTTGTCGGGTTTAGCCAGGGAGCCATAATGTGTTATCAGGTGGGCTTGACAAATCCCGGAAATGTAAAAGGGATGGCCGCACTAAGTGGAATGATATTCCCCTCACTGAAACCATTGGTAAAGAATACTGAAAGTTTGAAGCGACTTAAAATATTTGCAGCTCACGGCACTGCTGACAACCGTATCCCATTTTCAAATGGCAAGGCAGCATGCGACTACCTCAAAAGTATTGGCCTAAAACCTGATTTTCATGAGTATGCCGGAATGGGGCACTCCATAAGTAGTGATGTGCTCAGGGATTTGCTTACCTGGATGAAATAGCAACTAAATCCAGGCAGGTTTCTTGAGCCTGTTTAGAAGAAAAGAAATTTTGCAAATTGACACTTGTTATGAAACACTAAAACTCTTTATTTTTGTGAAGGTTATTACGTTTATCATTCAATGTTTTAAAATACCAATCTACATACCATGGCTGAGGAAAAGAAAGAATTATGGCTTAAGCTAATGCCTGCAACCACAGTAATATTTGCAGTGTGTGCAACACTATGTACTTTCAAGGGTGGGGGATTTAGTAATAAATCGGTACTGAGCCAGGCCAAGGCATCTGATCAATGGGCTTATTTTCAGGCAAAAGGAATTAAGGGAGTGCTATGCGAAGCGCAGAAAGAAAACCTCATTTTAAGCCTGCATGGGCAAACGGATACAGCCTACATATCGGAACTGAAGGGCAGGATAAAGGCGTATGATGACAAGATTAAAAAATACAATACAGAGAAGGAAGATATAACGAAACAGGCACATGAACTGGAGGGGCAACAGGTAGAGGCCAAAAAACATTCGGAGATTTTTGGGATGGGCGTTATCTTTCTTCAGATATCTATACTTTTCTCTTCAATTGCTGCTTTGATTAAAAAGAGCCCGCTTTGGTACTTAAGTTTGATTGTAGGTATAACGGGCATCGTGTTTTTTATAGATGGATTCCTACTGTTTTTTTAGCTGATTAGTTATTACTTATTAATCCTTTCCAGCAGCGGTAAATTTGATTTTCGGGCTATTGCAGTTGCCAGTGATTTTCCTTCGCTGCTAAAGGGCCACGTGAAAATATATTTTATCGGATGATCTTTTTTTATGGCATCAAGTGCCGTCATCGCCACCTTAAGGGCAAGGCCCTGATGTCGGTATTCGGGTAAAACTAAAGCAGAGCATAAGTATACAGCATCGAATTTATCTCCTATTACGGTTTCCTGAAGTAGTTGTTTTTCTGAAATTTCTGCATTGAGAAATTTATTCATGATTTTCCGGGTAGTGGGTATGCCAAGCAACCATACAACCGGGCCATCTCCAATTATGTATTCCGACATGGAAGCAGGATGTAGCGCCAGAAGTTTTTCACGATCTTCTTCGGTTACGGCTATCTGGTCCGGATCACTTTTTGCATCGAAAAAATCTTCTGCAAGCTGGAGCATTCGGTTGAAATTATCGGACATTGGAGTGAGACTTTTTTGCAGCTTAAATGGAATCAAAATCGGATTGTTGTAAGTCTCTTTTGGTAACTATGAAGTGCTTTCTGCCCCTGGATAAATACCTGATTCCGCTCGCAAAAATGATAACAGGCAATACCAGCATAGGCATAAAACACACCGAAATAATCGGAATAACTAAGTTGGGTAATCCCCAGATCAGTTTTGTCCGGCTATCAGCTTTTTTTGATGTGAATATTTCTGTCAGTATTAGAATTATGAAAATGGCTTGCAATAATAATCCGAGGTAAAGCAAATTATATCCTCCGGGCCAGTGCTGTATTTTGAATAACATTCCTAACAGGGCTATGAAAAGCCCAAAATAAAAAGGAAGATGAATCAGGCTGAATTTCATAAAAGATTAAAATAGGGTAGTTGCTATTATATACTCAATTGAGCGTCTTTTTTGCCTGACAATAAGTAGATCACTGCCATTCTTATTGCCACACCGTTTTCAACCTGATTCAGAATAATTGACTGACCTGAATCGGCAACATCTGAGTTTATTTCCACACCGCGATTTATAGGACCGGGATGCATGATTATAATTTTTTTCTTCAGGCCATCCAGCATTTGCTTGTTGATACCATAGAACAACGCATACTCTCTTAAAGTTGAGAATAATGGTTTGTGCTGCCTTTCGAGCTGAATACGCAATACATTAGCCACATCGCACCATTCCAATGCTTTCTTTACGTTGTACTCCACACGCACGCCCAGTGATTCAATATGCTTGGGTATTAATGTGGGAGGTCCTGAAACGGTTACTTCTGCCCCAAGTTTAGCAAGACAATAGATATTACTCAATGCAACTCTTGAGTGCATAATATCGCCAATGATCGCTATCCTTTTACCTTTTAATGAGCCAAGCCTTTCTCTTATCGAAAATGAATCGAGCAGAGCCTGTGTAGGGTGTTCATTAATACCATCGCCGGCATTCACAATACTTGCATCTATGTGATTGGCAAGAAACCATGGAGCGCCGCTGGCAGAATGGCGCATAACAACCATGTCGACCTTCATAGCCAGGATATTGTTCACAGTGTCTATCAGTGTTTCTCCTTTGGAAACCGAGGAGCCGGAAGCAGAAAAATTAACGACATCAGCGCCCAGTCGTTTTTCAGCCAGTTCGAAGGATAAGCGGGTACGGGTAGAATTTTCGAAAAATATATTAGCTACTGTCGTATCACGCAGAGTAGGAACTTTCTTTATGGGCCGCTGCAATACCTGCTTGAATTCATCGGCCGTTTGAAATATCTGTTCTATATCCTGTACGGTCAGTTCTTTTATTCCCAGCAGATGCTTTACAGATAATGGCATAGTTTAAAATTCAAAAGTAAAAATTCAAAGTTCAAAAAATATTACAGCTACACTTTGTCAATCAGCACTACTTCGTCCTTGCCATCTTTCTCTTTCCAGTATACTTTAACCTTTTGGGTAAGTATTGTATCCACGGTATGGCCTACATAGTCAGGTTGTATAGGTAGTTCACGGCTGAATCGCCTGTCCACAAGTACCAGCAATTCAACATTCTTTGGCCTTCCGTAATCTATCAGCGCATCCATGGCCGAGCGAATGGTTCGTCCGGTATGCAACACATCATCGATGAGTATTACACTTTTATTTTCGATAGAAAAGGCAATATCGGTATCGCTGGGAACCTGTATATCACGGGACTGTACATCATCGCGGTAAAACGTAATGTCCAGCCGTCCATAATCTATTCGTTTCTGGCCGGTAATATTCCTGACCATATGCGCGATACGGTCGGAAAGGTATATTCCACGCGGCTGAATACCAATAATGGCCGTATCCTTAAAAGAAAGGTGATTCTCGACCAACTGGTGGGCCAACCGCTGAAGAGTAATATTTAGTTGGTCTTTGTTAAGCAGGGTCTTCACATCTTGGTATTTGGAATCAAAATTAACTATACGCGGCGTATTTTACGAATTACTAAGGGAAAAATGTTTTTAGGGTAATTTTGGGATAGTAAGAATGTGGTACTTTCGCATGCCTGAATAGATGTGATATGGATAATTTTACCCCACCACTGCAACAAGTAAACGACTTTTTTGAGACGTATGCTGCCGCTCTTGAGAACTATGATACCAAGGGTATAGCTTTCCTGTATAGTTTGCCGTGCACATTGGTTTCAGACGAAACAACGACATCATTTAATGATAGTAGCAAACTGGAAGGTTTTTTTAATATTGGTATTGGTTTCTACAGGCAATTTGGCATTGCAAAAGTGAGACCTCAGGTTTGGAACAGGAGGGAATGGACAGGTAAGATCCTTAATGTAAAGGTAAATTGGGATTATTTTGATGCATTGAATGTGCCAATATATAAATGCGATTATTTTTATGTACTGAAGCTCGATAAATTGAACCAACTGAAAATCATATTGTCGGTTTCAGTAAATGAAAAAGAAAGAATGGAAGAATGGATGGGAAAACAAGGCCGAAAATGATTAATGATTATGGAAAAAAAGCGGTTAACTTTTTATGAGGGCCTGATCCTTGGTTCTAATGCGTATTTTCTGGCTATTGGTGTTATCTCTTTTATATTAAGACTTATTATCGGAGGTTTCTTTACCTATTGGGCTTTTTCAATGATGGTAATTTTCGGCGCTCAGTTATGGTATAAGAACAGAATGATCAACCTCATTTCAGGAATTGTGATGATTGCTGCTTCAATTTTCTTTTCACTGGAGTTTATGTCAATGGGATTACAATCAGGTTTCAATGTATTTATAGCCGCGATTTCCGTGATTTCAATAATAGGCATCATATTGTCCGGAGTGCTGATTTTTAGTTATACAAGGCTTAGTTTCCAGGATAAATAGTTGTTTTACCTGTATATTGTCTTTTTAAGTACAAAAACCTAACTTTAATTGCATAAATGATAGCAATGAATGCATTCAGGAGTCGTTTGTTTTTTGTGGTTTGCATTTTTTTAATTGTTGTTTCTTCCTGCAAAAAAAGCAGGAATACCAATCCGTTTGCCAATCAGAAAATAGCTACTGTCGACCGTTTTTTTGACGGCGGGATACTCCATTACAGGATTTTTTACGATATATATAATAATGTTGATTCGATAAATATTGTTGGTGGTGGTTCGGATACGGGTTTTATAGGGTATTTGAAATTTACTTACATAGGCTCATCTTTCAAGATAACTGATCAATCGAATTACAGCTATAATGTGGCTGCTAACAATATTGGACAATTGCTTAAAATTTACCAGGCCGATACCGTAACTTTTACCTATAAAAATAACCAGATCATTGAGCTGGATGAGAGTTATACCTCATCTGCGCCACCTTATTTTTTTAATATTCCTCACTATTTTTCATGGATAGATGGAGATGTGGATTCCATAATCTCCTCTGCCAGCCGGCAGTATTATACCTATAATAAATCGAGAAACGGGCAGCCCGGTGATGGGATAAGGATAAAGGAATTCCTGAATTATGGTTTGTCGTACATAAAAACAAATCATTTGCCAACCGGACTATCAAACAGCAAAACAGCAGGCGAGTTATATCTCTATAATTATGACAGCAGGGAAAGAATAAATGTTCTGAAAAGTGTGAGCTACGACAATGTTCTTAAATTGACCGATACAACAATTTATATCATCTCCTATTATTAAAGGAATTTTATTGCTTTTTACCGGTTGTTGTAAATGAGTATCCTTGAGTTTCCTTTCCCCGCTCGAACTATAATAGTATCTTTACCCCCTATAATTTTTCATGAAGCCAGTTAGGATACAGTTATATATTGCTTTACTCTCGGTAGTATTGTTTCTGGCAAAAATAGTTGCATGGTATGTAACTGATTCAGTTACTGTGCTTACTGATGCCCTTGAGGGTATTGTGAACATGGTTGCAGGTTTTCTTGGTTTGTTCAGCATAATGCTGGCAGCCTTGCCCCGTGACACGAATCATCCATACGGACATGGCAAAGTGGAATTTTTATCCACTGCCGTTGAGGGTACGTTGATCATTATCTCAGGATTTGTGATTATTTATGATGCCATTCACCACCTGATCACTCCCCATAAATTGGAGAAGCTGGATACTGGTTTGATTATTATTGGCATTGCCGGTGGGCTTAATTTCCTTGCCGGGAAATATGCTGAATCAAAAGGTGAAAAGAATAATTCCATGATATTGATTTCTGCAGGCAAACACCTGAAGACAGATGCCTATTCAACAATTGCGATTATTATTGGATTAGTACTTATACTACTCACTGAGAATAAGTACATATGGCTGGATAGTGTTGTCGCGCTTTGCTTTTCCATGATCATCATGGTTACCGGTTATAAAGTTTTGCGAAGATCTATATCAGGAATTATGGATGAGATGGATATGTCTCAGCTTACGGATGTAATAGGATTGTTGCAGGCAAAGCGAAAACCACAATGGGTAGATTTGCATAATCTCAGGGTTATTCAGTATGGTAATATGATGCATGTTGATGCTCATATGTCCATGCCATGGTACTATACAGTAAAAGAAGCTGATAAAGAAATAGGCGGACTGGAAGACCTGATCAAATCAAAGTTTGGTAACCATGTCGAGTTGTTTATTCATATCGATGGATGCAAACCATTTCAGTGCCATATTTGTGGTGTTGAAAATTGCACGCAAAGGCAGGCTGAGCTGAATCAACAAATAAAATGGGATATCGAAAATGTCTGGGCAAATACGGAACATGGAATGGAGGCTTAAAGGCCGTTATACCTGATTTTCGTCCTCCATTTATCGGTTACCGAAATATTGCTCAGCTCTTGAGTCCGAATTTGATGTTCCGTTCGATGCTGAGTAGAGATAGTTCCGCCAATCCATATTTTGAGATTCGCCGGTAACTGTTGAGTGCAGCAATTTATATTCGGAAGTTATTTCATTCGGTTTGTAAAAAAGGAATAATGCATTGGTTATTTCTTTACGATTCGTTTGGGTGAGCAGGTTGTACTGCCATATTTCGTAAGGGTGGTTTCCGCTCTCATTTTCAACAGTAATTATCTCAGTTGGCGCACCATAACGCAGATAAATAAAACCGCGTTCCGTTTCATATCCTCTTGTACTATTCGTATTAAAGAGCTTATTTACCTCAATTATTCTGTCTGAAAATTCTTTGAAAGCCTTTCCGGGGTCCTTACGGTTTATGTTTGCAAAATAATTATAGACAAAGTATCTCATGTATACCTCGTCGGGCTTTTTCAGAAATCCTTGAATAGTTTGTGTTGCCAGAGCGTCGCTAAATGGCAGCAGCATCTTTAATATGCCCCTGATTTCGCCCAATGAATATTTGGCAACAAAAGTTTTCTTTAAGTTGAGCACGCTTACATTTTCCAGGCCAGTGTCGGATACGGGCTTGTTCTTAGCCGTATCGGGGGCGATTTCGACAGGATGCTTATTCAGGCGCTGGAAGAATAGCGTTTGGCTGGCTATTATCAGGCGTGAATTGTTTTCAACCGTAATCCTTAAATAGTAGTTGCCGGACTGAAGGGATGCAATATTGAAACTGCCATCAATGGTTTTGGTATCTCCGGCTTTAACAGTGTCTGTTTTCAGGAATTCCCGCATGTCATTTGTTTCAGCATATCTGGATATGGCGATTTTTTGAATTAGCGGCAAATCAGTACTGAGGATTTTGGAAAGGTTGTACAATTCTGTATAATAGTGCAGTGTTCTTTTATCATCATCCATAAAGTCGACAAATGCAGGTACCTGCTGCCGGCCATTTTTCAGGAAAGGGGTACGACCCGGAGATTCAACAATAGTATCAAGCAATTGTAAGTCGCTGAAAAATGGCTTTTGCAGCACCTCGGGTATGGTTAATGAATCGTTTATCGTTAGTGGATGGGTACTATCGGCGAGGTCAGTAAGTATCAATTTTATTTTAAAAAAACCAGGAGGCAATGCGTACTTTTTAAGTTCCAGGATGGAATGGTTCATCAGATCTGTGACATTGGATCTTGGTACAGTTTCTAATATATAATGATCTTCTTTTACAGGGCTGTTTTCATTGTAGAAAATTATGTCGGTTTTAATATGCGCAATTATTGTTTTTTCTGGCGTGGTGATATAATGAAGCGATTTAGGGTTTATCTGCCAATAGACCTCAATAGCCGGTGCCAGTTTGCTTTTGGTATCATGCGATGAATAAAAAACTTTGTGTGAAAAAACTGCCTCAACAGCCATGGAGTGAAATGAAATTATAAAAAACAGGAAGAATATGGCTGGCCGGAGGATCATATGTGCTTATTTTGAGCAAATATAAGTCTAAATAATGCGAGGTGATTATAACCTGAGTTGTTAAAATCAGGGGCTTTGTAATTACATTTGTGCCGATGGAGGTGGTTTCTTCTTTATTTACTTTCCCAAATATATGCTGGTGGATGAAGGTCGCGGATTCATCGAAGGTGATACTTGATTGCGGTGAGCATTTCCAGAAAATGTCTTATAGAAACAGATACCGGATCAGCGGCGCCAATAATAGTATTTTGCTGTCTGTTCCCCTTTTAAACGGGCGGAATCAGCGTTTACCAATGTCGGATGTGCAAATATATAATGGGGAGCGCTGGCAAGTGCAGCATTGGCGCACTTTGGTTTCGGTATACAAACGGTCTCCGTTTTTCGACCATTATGAGTTGGGGCTAATGAAATTGTATGAAACCGAATATGAAAGGTTGTGTGATTTTAATCTGGCTTCGATTGAGTGGGTGCGTAAACAATTGCGACTGAATTTTGAAATTGAATTAGCCGGAACATATATTAATGATTATGGCCCTGATGTTACAGACATACGGGTAGATAAAACAGCACCTGAAGAGCTACCGAAATACCTTCAGATTTTTGAAGACCGGATTGGTTTCCTGCCTGATCTGAGTATATTGGATCTTTTGTTTATGGAAGGCCCAATGGCCGCCCAAAGATTGAAGAAGTGTGATTAATTTGTATGCTGGCAATATTTTTATTGTTCAGCGCTAACAGTAAAAAATCAGTAAAATCTCATCCACGTTTTTTTCATTGATAGCTATTCAGGCATCATTGGCAAAAACCATTACTTTTGGATAACTCATGGAGCAGGATATATTCAGGAAAAAATCGCTGGAACATATTAATAAAGAAGTTGCTGACGGACAAATTGAGGGCCACGCCAGCAATATGCATAAAGTACTCACGGTTCGTGATCTTACTTTTATGGGCATTGCGGCCATTGTCGGAGCCGGTATCTTTAGCACAATCGGTAAAGCAAGTTTCGATGGTGGGCCGGGTATAATCCTGCTTTTTCTGTTTATTTCTGTGGCATGTGGTTTTTCGGCTATTTGCTATGCCGAATTTGCCAGTATGGTTCCGGTATCGGGTAGTGCCTATACTTATAGTTATGTGGCTTTTGGAGAGATCATTGCATGGATAATAGGTTGGGATCTGCTGATGGAATATGCCATTGGCAATATAGCCGTTGCCATATCGTGGAGCGATTATTTCTGCTCATTGATCAATAATTTCCAGATCGGCAGTTTTCATCCCCATGTACCTGAATATTTGGCAACAGATTACTGGACGGCAAAAGACCAGTTGACCGATGCCGCAAAACTTGCCTGGGCAAATGCCCCTCTAATGGGTGGTGTAAGATTTATTTGCAATATTCCCGCATTCCTGATCACATTCGTTATTACCTGGGTCATATATATAGGCATCAGGGAATCGAGAAGGACTACCAATATTATGGTTATTCTCAAAATTGCCATTATACTGCTGGTTATGATAGCCGGTTGCTTTTATGTAAACACCAGCAACTGGACACCTTTTTTGCCCAATGGAATTGGTGGTGTACTTACAGGTACCTCTGCTGTTTTCTTTTCCTATATCGGATTTGATGCAATCAGTACTACTGCCGAAGAATGTAAAAATCCGCAAAGAGATCTGCCAAGGGCCATGTTTTACTCACTTATCATTTGCACCGTGGTGTATATACTTGTTGCATTGGTGCTTACCGGTATGACCAGCTATACTCATCTGAATGTGGGCGACCCATTGGCTTATGTATTCAGCACGATGAACAGTAAGTGGGCCCGGTGGATTGCAGGTATAATATCAGTAAGTGCAGTAATTGCCACTGCCAGTGTTCTTTTGGTCTTCCAGTTGGGACAACCCAGGATATGGATGAGCATGAGCCGGGATGGGCTGCTGCCGCCAATATTTGCAAAAATTCATCCTAAGTATAAAACACCGTCATTCAGTACCATTCTTACCGGACTTGTGGTAGGTATTCCCTCCTTATTTATGAACCTGGGGGTGGTGGTAGACCTCACCAGTGTAGGAACACTTTTTGCTTTTGTATTGGTATGTGGTGGCATCTTGAAGTTGCAAAATGATCCTAACAGACTGCAAAGTAAATTCAAGACGCCGTACCTGAATGGTAAATACATAGTCCCGGTTTTATTCCTGGTGGCAATAATTATGTTCCAGCTTTTTTATCCGGGAGGGTTTGGCGGTTACCTGAATTTTGAGGATAAAACCGGTAAGGTTACATGGGAAATCATCCGTACAAAGGTTCCTTTCTTTTTGTTTGGAATTACTTTTATTATAACAACAATACTTACGGTAATTAAAAATTATTCACTGATACCTGTTCTTGGATTTTTATGTTGCACCTATCTGTTATCAGAATCGGGAACTACGAACTGGGAGCGCTTCCTGGTTTGGTTGGTAGTAGGGCTGATCCTGTATTTTGTATACGGATACCGGAGCAGTAAGCTGGGAAAACTGGCAAAAGCAAATGCTGATCAATTGTCAGCCGGAAATAATATGTTATAACTCTAGCTGAGGATGGCATATAAATTATGTCTTTGTTTATGAAAAGAAGGGTGGGCATTTTATTCGTAATTGCTTTGTTTTGTTTGTTGATCTACGGGTTTTCAAATGATAACTCCTATTTCAAAATCACCCGTAAAGATGTTGAACTGGAAATTCCGGAAGGTTTCCCCAGTCCGGTTTGTTGATCCGTTTATGCAATAGTCCTTTCTATGCTGGATTGAGTGCGGATTTTTTAAAAAATCCGGATTTTCTGGTTAGTAAATTTATTGGATATATCGAAACTTTCCTTATTTTTACAATGTATGCCTATCAGCAGAATCATTTCCCTGTTAATTCTGTTTCTTCCCTTTTTCAGTAACGGGCAGACCATTAATACAATTGCCGGAACCGGTATAGCCGGATTCAGTGGCGATGGCGCCGCAGCGGTTTCAGCAAAAATCAGTGGGCCTATTAGTACAGCATTAGATGCTTCAGGTAATTTATATATCGCCGACCGCAGTAATTTCCGAATACGCAAGGTGAGTACCGCCGGAGTCATTACAACTATCGCAGGAACCGGAACAAGCGGATTTTCTGGCGATGGGGGGCCAGCAACAGCAGCAAATATTTCGCTTATAAGTGATATTTCAATTGATGGGTCGGGTAATATTTATATCGGTGACCTGAATAATTACAGGGTGCGTAAAATCAGCACTTCGGGTATTATTACAACTGTTGCAGGTAATGGCGCTACCGGTTATGTTATAGATGGCGTAGCGGCCTCATCTACATCAGTGGAGCCATTGGGACTTACAGTAGATGCCGCTGGTAATTTATATATAGGCTGCAATGCATCCCCCCGTATCCGGAAGGTAAATACTTCGGGTATAATAAGTACAATAGCCGGTACCGGCACCGGTGGTTTTAGTGGGGATGGCGGCCTGGCTACAGCGGCCCAGGTATATTATGTTGAGGGTTTGGTCGTGGATGGTAGCGGAAATTTGTTTTTTACCGATTATTATGCCGGACGTATCCGGAAGATCAATACTTTAGGTATAATAACTACAGTAGCAGGAAACGGCTCATCTGGTTATAGTGGTGATGGCGGGCAAGCTACTGCGGCAGCCATTGGTTATCCGGTTGGCTTAACAATGGATGGGACAGGGAACCTGATTTTTGCTGATAATTTTAATAGCTTAGTAAGATCTGTTAATCCATCAGGAATTATTTCTACCATGGCCGGAACCGGGACAACCGGATTTACCGGTGACGGTGGTCCTGCTACATCAGCTACACTAAATTCGCCCTATGGTGTTGCTCATGACGCTGCGAATAATATATACATCTCAGATTGGTGGAATAACCGGATAAGAAAAATTACGCTGAATAACCGTCCGGTACTTTTTACCGGAGGTCACCTGCAGAGTATGGCTGTTTGTCAGAGTTCAGTTGGCAATTCGATAAACTCACTCCTTTCTGTAATTGATTCTGATATTGCACAACCACTTTCCTGGTCTATTTTAACGGCTCCTTTGCATGGTACTGCGACTGTTACTTATGCAACCGGGTCTACAGGTTTTATTGTTACACCCACTGGTCTGACCTATTCCCCTACAGGAACTTATAGCGGAAATGATTCCTTCAGAGTAAGGGTAACTGATGGAATTTCGGCAGATACTACCAAGATTTATGTAAGCATCAATTTGCCGCCACCAGCCATAACAGGAGGTACGACTACTTATGTCGGATCCTATACCACACTCTTTGAAGCTGCGCCCGGCGGAACCTGGACAACGAGTAATCCGGCGATAGCCACTGCTGTAACTACAACGGGTGTTATTGCCGGAATTGCAACCGGAACTGTTACCGTCACTTATACCGCAACCACAGGTTGTAAGGTTACGACACCCGTGACTGTAAATTTGAGTGGAGGGTGGATGATCAATACGATTGCTGGTACCGCCTTGGGCGGCTTTACCGGCGATGGCGGGGCGGCAACTGTAGCGGAAATGTACAATCCCTGGGGAGTTGCCCTGGATGGATCAGGTAATATATATATTACTGATCAGTACAACAATCGCATTCGAAAAATAAATTCTTCTGGTATTATTACTACTATAGCAGGTACCGGTACTACTGGTTTTTCTGGAGATGGCGGTCCGGCAACGCTGGCAAACATATACATACCAAAAGGTATAGCCGTAGATATGGCGGGCAATATATATTTTGCCGATTATGGAAATCACCGGATACGAAAGATCAATACTTCGGGCACCATTTCTACCATTGCAGGTAACGGAAGTTCCGGATATACGGGTGACGGAGGACCGGCAACATTGGCGCAACTGGCTCTTGTTAATAGTGTAGCATTAGACGGCGCTGGAAATCTGTACCTGTGTGATCAAACCTTTAATGTTGTGCGGGTAATAAACACCTCTGGAATCATTAATACGATTGCCGGATCTGGTTCCGGTGGGTTTAGCGGCGATGGCGGACCGGCTACTTCGGCATCATTAAATCATCCTGCTGGTGTCGCTTCGGATGGAAATGGAAATATCTTTATTACTGATTATCTTAACCATAGAGTGCGTAAGGTAAACACCGCAGGTATGATCTCAACGATAGCAGGTAATGGCACGCCGGGCAATACAGGTGACGGAGGGACTGCCACGGCTGCCGAACTAAACTCGCCCTCAGGGATTGTTTTTGACGGGATGGGCAATTTGTATATATCGGATGGTGTTAATAACAATATTCGTAAAATAAATACATCCGGAATTATCAGCACTGTTGCAGGAACTGGCGCATATGGATTCGGTGGCGATTATTGTGCAGGTATCTTAGCACAATTGGATGCGCCTAATGGCCTTGCAGCAGATGCTTATGGCAGCTTATATATTGCCGATGTGCTAAACAACAGAATAAGGAAAGTGAGCAATACCAATCATTTTCCTGTTTTCACAGTAGGGCATAGCCAGGCCATGACGGTTTGCGCTTTTCCTTCGGCTGATTCGATCAATACTAAACTGATAGTAAGTGATGCAGATAGTGCTCAGGGCGAAACATGGACGGTCGTATTTGGCCCGCTTCATGGTACAGTTGTTGCAGCTTACAGTGCAAATTCGACTGGCAGTATTGTAACACCCCATGGACTGTTTTATACGCCTGCTGCAGGTTATAGCGGTACAGATTCATTTAAAGTGAAGGTAACGGATTGTGTGGGTGCTTCGGATTCTACGGTTATTCATGTAACCATTGTTACAGTTGCTACCGGTATAGGTGGACCAACATCTGTATGTGTCGGATCGTCAATAACACTCTTTGATACAACCGGTGGTGGTACATATACAAGCAGTAATCCTGCCATAGCATCTGTAACATCAGGTACAGGTGTTGTAACTGGTATTGCTGCCGGAACTGTTACCATTACTTATACCATTACCCTGACCTGTGGAACTGTTACTTCGTATAAAAATATAACAGTTAATCCGCTGCCATCAGTAATTACAGGGCCTGCATCTGTTTGTGTGGGATCAGTTATTGGGCTGACTGATTCAGTAGGCGGAGGTATCTGGAGCAGTAGTAATTCGCTCATTGCCAGTGTAGGGACTGGTACTGGTTTTGCAGGAGGAATCTCGTCTGGTTTTGCAACTATTACTTATACTTTGAGTACAGGCTGTTATGCAACTAAACCACTGGTTGTTAATCCTGTACCCCCGGTTATTTCAGGCACATTAACAGTCTGTGCAGGTTCTGCTACACTTTTGTCTGATGCAACTCCCGGTGGTATATGGAGTAGTGGCAGCACAGGTGTGGCAACTGTTGGCTCGGGTTCTGGTTTAGTTACCGGATTGTCCGCAGGTATTTCCAGTATAAGTTATTCTTTAGGTACAGGATGCAGGGCCATAGCTGTGGTGACCGTGATCCCGGTACCAGGCTCTGTTGCAGGGCCAACAGCTTTTTGTATTGGCATACCATCTATATTGAGCGATCCGACTCCGGGAGGAACATGGTATAGCAGTAATACCCTGGTAGCCACTATTGATACATCACTAGGTATTGTCAATCCTATAAGCAGCGGCAGCACTATCATCTCCTATGTTTTACCTTCCGGATGTCAATCTGCTTTATTAGTCAATGTCAATACTATGCCTTCGCCAATTTCGGGTACTTTGGCAACCTGTGTTGGCTCCTCATTTACCTTAATGGATGCGGTATCTGGCGGCATCTGGACAACTGCAAATCCTTCGGTTGCTTTAATAGATTCTTCATCAGGTAATTATTCTGCAACCGGGGTAGGGAATACAGTAGTAACTTATTCTTTAGGCGCCGGATGTAGTATAACAGCAACCATTACAGTTAATCCAATACCATCAATTATTTCCGGACTTACCAATATTTGCTTTGGGGCATCTTCAGTTCTTACGGATGTTATACCAGGTGGGTTATGGAGTAGCAGTAGTCCATCTGTTGCAGCCATTGGCAGCGGTACCGGTATTTTTTCAGGGGTATCTGCCGGAACGGCAGTTATCAGTTATTCTGTTGGTACAGGCACAACTTGTACTGTTACATTGCCGGTTACTGTAAATCCAGGGCCGGCGGCTATATCAGGAACCAATCATGTTTGCCAGGGAGCAACAACATTGCTGACTGATGTTGGTGGCGGGACATGGACTTCATCATCACCTGGTATAGCTAGTATTGGTTCCACATCCGGATTGGTTACCGGAATATTGCCGGGGACCACTACTATTACTTATTCTTTTCCTTCCACCGGATGTTCAGTTACAATGGTCGTAACCGTGAATGCCAATCCTATGCCCATTTCAGGTGCGGCTATTTATTGTGTCGGAACCACCGCAACACTTACCGACGGCACTCCAGGGGGCGTCTGGACAAAGAATAATACCAATGTATCGGTTGGGGCTCTGACTGGTCTGGTTACAGGTATTACCAATGGCACTTCTGTTATTTCCTATACCTTATCATCAGGGTGTTATGCTGTTTACCCGGTAACTGTTAATTCATCGCCAGGAGCTATAACCGGCCTCAACCAGATATGCATAGGTGCGACTTCCCACCTTACAGATCCTGCAACAGGTGGCATATGGAGTTGTACTCCTGGATATATTGCAACCGTAGGAAGTGCAACGGGAATTGTAACGGGAGTTTCTAATGGAATTGCTACTGTGAGCTATTCCATTGGCGCAGGTTGTACTGCTATTTATACAGTTACCATTAATCCTTTGCCGTCACCAATTACCGGCCTTACAAATGTTTGTGCAGGTTCATCGATTACCCTTACGGATGCAGGTGGCGGCACCTGGAGTTCAGGAAGCGTAACGGTTATGGTGGGATCCGGAACAGGGATAGTTTCGGGTGTTTCGGCCGGAACGGCCACTATTACCTATTCACTGGCTACTGGCTGTCAACGAACAATGCCGGTAACCATAAATCCATTGCCTATGGCTATTGTTGGGCCATCTGCAGTATGTATTGCCGCAACTATTGCGCTTAGCGATGGTAGTACGGGAGGTACCTGGAGCAGCAGCAATACTTCCGTTGCTACAATTGGCAGCAGTTCTGGAACAGTAACTGGCATTGTAAACGGTACAACCACAATAAACTACACTTTACCTACTGGTTGTGCTGTCAGTGTAAATGTCACTGTAAGTGCTTCTCCATCGTCAATTTCCGGTTTATCAACCGTATGTGCAGGATCTTTAATTACTTTGAGCGATTTAGTAGCCGGTGGTTTATGGAGTAGCAGTATGAGTACAATTGCTAGTGTTGGTTCCTTCACTGGCATTGTTACCGGCAACTCTTCAGGTATTGTTACAATCAGTTATTCATTGGGGTCCGGATGTATTGTTACCAAAGTAATTACAGTAAATCCGGTTCCTATGGCTATTTCCGGTACAGGAAGTATTTGCTCCGGAACTACAACTCTGTTAAGCGATGGTACAGGTGGCGGGATATGGTCATCTGGAACACCTTCAGTTGCAACTATTTCGGGTACTGGCATACTTACCGCCTCGGCGCCTGGTGTGGATACCATATATTATACAGTAACAACTACAGGTTGTTCTACTAAACGGGTAATAACCGTTAATGTGACACCTACGGCTATTGGCGGGCCCTCATCTGTGTGTGCAGGCTCAATGATTGCCGAAACCGATGGTGTTGGCGGAGGTACCTGGAGCACTGCAGCCAGCGCTTTTTCTGTAGGCTCCGCATCTGGTACGTTAACCGGTATAAGTTCTGGTACGGGTATTTTATCCTATTCCATCGGAAGTTGTTTGGCTACCCGAACAATAACAGTAAATCCGGTTGGGATAATTTCAGGCAGTCTTGGTTTATGTACCGGAAGCACTACAACGCTGAGCAATTCTATATCTGGTGGTAGCTGGAGCAGCAGTGCACCGGCAATAGCAACCGTTGGTTTATCATCGGGTATTGTTACAGGAATTGCTCCCGGTACAGCGGTAATATCCTGCATTTTGCCAACAGGCTGTATTTCAAGTGTTACAGTTACTGTTAATACAGCGCCGATGCCGGTATCAGGGACTTTGCATGTATGTGCAGGTTCCTCGGTTGTTTTGATTGATGGCGCACCTGGTGGCACCTGGAGTATATCGGGAGGAGGTTATGCAACTATTGGTCCTTCATCAGGTATGGTTACCGGAATATTACCGGGTATGCCAACTGTTACCTATTCGCTAGGGTCGGGCTGTACCATTACAACTACTATAACAATAAATTCATTGCCTGCAGCGGTAACAGGTCCGTCTTCAGTTTGTGCGGGATCAGGCATTGCTATGTCCGATGTTACTCCGGGCGGACTTTGGAGTACATCAGGAGGTGGAGTAGCATCGGTAGTTAGCTCGACTGGTGTTGTTTCCGGGATAGCCGCAGGTACTGCAACAATAATATATGCCATCACCGGTACTGGTTGCATTTCCAGCAAAACGGTTACAGTAAATCCATTGCCCGGAGCAATAACGGGAACTGGTTATGTATGTGCATTGTCATCAGTAACATTAAGTAATAGTTTATCTGGTGGAACATGGAGCAGCAGTAACCTTGGCCTGGCAACTGTTGGTTCCTCCTCTGGTGTTGTTACAGGCGTTGTAGCCGGATCTCTGGTAATAACCTATTCATCCGGGGCCGGATGTTTGGTTACCACCGGCTTTACAGTTAATCCCATTCCCGGCCCCATTGCAGGTGTCTCCAATATGTGTATTGGTTCCTCGGTGACTATGACAGATCCTGTTGCAGGAGGTGTTTGGGTCAGCAGTAATACTGGTATAGCTACTGTGGGCAGCGGAACAGGTATTGTATCCGGAGTTTCGGCGGGCAATGTTGTCATTACCTATTTGTCGGCAATTGGTTGTAGTGTAGTCAAGCCTTTAACAGTAAACCCACTGCCTTTACCTATTGGCGGAACTGCCCAGGTGTGTCCCGGAACCACCAGCACATTGACTGACATAGGTGGAGGATTATGGACCTCTGCATCACCTGCTATTGCAACTGTGGGATCTTTGTCAGGAATGGTTACCGGCGTAGCGCCGGGAACATCCTTGATTACTTATTCTTTAGGGCCGGGTTGCAATGTTACCAGGTTTGTAACGGTAAACCCCTTACCTGCAACAATAACCGGCACAACTACGCACGTTTGTACCGGAGGGACTTTAACACTAAGTGATATTACTCCCGGTGGCGTTTGGAGCAGCGGCACTCCTTCGATTGCAACTATTAACACTACCGGTATTGTAACCAGTGTGCCGGGGGTAACCGGTGGGGTAGTAACACTTAGTTATACCTTACCAACGGGTTGTTTCCGGACATTCCCTATATCCGTAATTTCAGTGCCGCCGATTTCGCTTATCCATAATTTATGTGCATGGGGAGATACGATGACTGTAGCCGATTCAAATACTACCGGTGTTTATACAACTTCATATGCTACTGTTACCAATCTGGGAAGTGGGCTGGGAAGAATTGCGGGTAATGCACCGGGGGCGGCTTCGGTAACTTATACTATACCATCTGGTTGTTTTACTACCACCGCATTTACAGTTAATCCTTTACCAAATACAATTTACGGAGCAGGGCAAATTTGTTCTGGAAGAACTATTACCCTAACTGATGTTACTCCAGGTGGTGTCTGGAGTTCTGGTATGAGCTCTGTTGCAACCATAGGTAGCACTACCGGTATAGTTACAGGGATTTCCGGTGGCACGGCCTACATTACCTATACCTTGCCGGCAACTGGTTGTAAAGTAGATACTCCGGTAAATGTTGTTACATCACCTTCGGTAATTACAGGTCCGGCAAGTGTTTTCATTGGTTCCCCTGTTACACTTGCCAATGTAGTTCCTGGTGGATATTGGAGTAGCAGCAATACTTCAATTGCAACTGTTGGCTTAACCAGTGGTTACCTGAGTGGTGTCTCTGTTGGTGCTGCAACTATTAGTTATACAACCGGGGGCAGTTGCAGGATTACTAAAAACATCACTGTTATGCCAATGAAGGCAGGCAGTCATTCTTCTTTACTTGGAATTGATGGCAATAGAGTTGCAGGCACATCCACTGAAAATATTGGTATACTTCCTAATCCTAATAAAGGAAGATTTGTATTGTCGGTTCAGTGGGATTATGAAGAAGTGATCACTATTAGTATCTTGAATATTGCCGGCGAAAAAGTAAAAGAATTACCGGTGTCTGCCAAAAAGGATGCAGAAATAAAGTTGGACATTGATCTGGATGTACCACCTGGTGTTTATATTCTATCGGCATCAGGAAAATTTTCCAGCTTAAACAGCAGGTTTATAATTAGCAGGTAATTTTCGTCTGAAAGATTTGCACTTTTGCCTTATTTATGTTGCTTGAATTTCCGAAAAATACAAGCTGGGTTAGATATTATGGTTTTTACAAGGCGTAGTTATACAGGCAGATGTGTTGCGTTCACTCCATTTGGTGGGCCCATGGTGATCATGAATATTAATCCCTAACTCCGAAGCTAATTTACGTAATCGATATATTTAATTTATTAAATAGCGTTTTTGTTGCCTTTATCCGGAGCTCAGTTGCCATTGGTCGTTTATTCTGACCTGCTTTATCTCATAAAGGTGTTTAATGAAATTAGTAATATTCTAATATGTTTTATCCTGTTCATAATTGTATGTTCTCTGGTAAAATAACTTATATACCTTTGGTGAAAATCTGCAATCATGAAAAAACCGATAGTTATAATTCTTGTGGTTTTGGCTTTCTCGTGTAAAAAAAAGGACCCTGCGACGTATTGCTTTGTATGTAAATCAACTGATACAACAGATGCATGGAATGGTTATAACCCATGTGATATGACTGAGGCCCAAATGAATGCATTTATGCTATTTAAGACTAAGAAGGGTGATACCACAAAATGTAAGATCCTTGAATAATCAGATCATTTAATTGGCCCAATAAATTTTAAGGTTAAGCAGATTCCGTTATTTTGAAAAATTTTTATCGTTGAATTCCTTATTTCTGGGAATTGATAAACTGTCCCATTCTTTGCCTTTTCTGATTTTGGCGATGTATACGATTTGTCCTACATGGTAGGAGTAATGGGCCAATTGCCTGTTTATTGCAGCCATGACGGTAAGTTTTTCATTGCGTATGCGTACGATCTTATCCAGGTCGGCATCGTTAATTTTACTAAAAGCAGAGAACATACCGGCCCAACCTTCTTCCCATTTTGCCATAAGATGTGCGCGGGAAATGGTTTCGTTTTCAAATTCGGCATCTCTTTGTCTCCATGGTTTTTCGCCATCAGCGGTGAGGAAATCGGTCCACCGGCTTAGCATATTGCCCCATAGGTGCTTGATAATGGCCACTACACTATTGCAGTCCTCATTTGCCTGCCAATCCAGTTCAGAGTCGGGTATTTGAGCCAGAGCTTTTTCGCCCAATTGCTTGTAGTTTTGGAATACGTTGGTGATATTTTCTATGTAGTTGGTCATAAATCTGATTTGTAAATATCGGTTCTGGTAATTTCCATAATTTTCTCAGGGTTGCGGCAATCAGTAAATCCGAATTGCCTGTATAGCCCGTGGGCATCGGATGTTGCCAACCTGATAGCTCTGAGGGATTTTACCCAATCCAGTCCCAAAAGTACTTCCATCATTTTCTTGCTGATTCCTTTACCCCTGTGTTCGGTTTCTACAAACACATCGGCCAGGTAGCCGAAAGTGGCATAATCGGTGATCAGTTTAGCGAAGCCTATTTGCTTATCATCAATAATCGCACCGATGCAAAATGAGTTGTCGAATGAGGTTTTGAAAACACTATAAGGAATACCCTTGCACCAGTACGACTCCTCTGAAAGCCAGCGATGGATATCGCTGACCTTCATAAGGCGCTTGTCTGTTGTTATGGTATACCCGTTGAAATCCAGTGTTACCTGATTCATTTGCCGGTATTATTAGCAATAATATTATTCCAGTGGTGCGTATCAGGAACAGTACCCTTGCGAATATCAAACAGTTCCTTCTGCAGGCGGAACATGGTAGCATCCGGCCCTGTGTAGCAATGGTATTCTTTATGTCCGATAGCAATTATCTCGATTGGGGCAACCACAGCGGCAGTACCTGCGCCAAATGCCTCAACACGCTTTCCATCTTCAAATGCCCTTATTAGTTCGTGATAACTGATCTGTCTTACCTCTACATTCATTCCTTTTTCGCGGGCTATGGTCAACAGAGAATCCCTGGTAACCCCATCAAGTATAGTGCCGGACAGCTCGGGAGTAATGAGCACATTGTCGATAAAGAACATGGCGTTCATGGTTCCGGATTCTTCTATAAACTCATGGTGCGTGCTGTCTGTCCATAATACCTGGTCAAATCCTTCTGCCTTGGCCAGGTTGGTAGGGTAGAATGCGCCACCATAATTACCACCACATTTGGCAGTACCGGTTCCACCATCGGCCGAACGAACATAGGTAGTTTCCACTTTTACCTTCAATGGCTTGGTATAATACTGGAATGCAGGAGAGCAAACCACCATAAACAGGTATTCATCAGATATTTTTACCCCGATCCTATCCTCGGTGGCAATCATAAACGGACGGATATACAGGCTTCCGTCTTCATCTTTTGGCACCCAGTCTGAATCAACAGTTACCAATTCTTTAATGGCATTCATAAATAGTTTCTGGGGAACAGCAGGCATACACATGCGGTGCAGGGACTTATTGAACCGGTCGAAGTGCTTATCCATCCGGAAAATATTTATATCGCCATCCCTGGTTACAAATGCCTTCATACCCTCAAAAACAGTTTGCCCGTAATGCAGGCATAGGGTTAACGGGCTTAGGGTAAGGTCGTGAAATGGCACCACTTTGGCGTTTTGCCATTTGCCGTCACTATACTCGGCAATAAACATGTGCTCCGTAGGCACTTTGCCAAAGGGAACAGATTTGGTATCTGTAACTTTTCTTTCGGCCTGGGTTGTAATTGAGATGGTGTGTTCCATACGATTTTTGTTTTTTTATGTTTATGATTCAGACGGTGCACTTTCGGGAAATGCCGCGGCCAATTGAGATGAAGCAATTTTTAAATCTTCTTTATGTTGCTTGCGGTAACCCCTGTTGACAAGGAAAACGCTGATAACAATAGTAATAAACGCCAATGCAGTGTAAATATTCAGTTCTTCTTTTAAAAAGAAATAACCAGCCAGCACTGCTATCATGGGATTGATATAGGCATAGATAGTAGCCAGTCCGACTGGCAGAACACTTAGGGTATACATATAGGCAGCATATGCCAAAACAGAACCAAAAATAATAAGGTAGGCAAGCGCCATTAATCCTTCCGTATTCCAAAGTTGAAGGTTATCATAATTATCGAAAGCGGGACTTACCAGCAACATAAACAAACCGCCGAAGAATAATTGCATGCCGGAGTTGAGGAACGCATTGACCGGGTTTATTGTTTTCTTATTGATGATGCTGCCAAGCGCCCAGGTAGCCGTCGCCAGCATGGTAGCGAAAATACCACCCAGGTAGGCGGGTTTGGTTACTTCTGCCAGGTTATGCCGGAAAATCAAACCTACACCGCAAACTCCCAATAACATACCTGCACCAATACTGAGATTGAAACGATCTTTAGCCGAAAAGAGCAGGTTAAATAATACGGCAAACAAGGGCATCATGCTGCAAATAAGGGCTGAGATGCCACTGGGAATGTATTTTTCGCCCCAGGTAACACAGCCATTGCCAACAGAAAGCATAAGGAACCCAACCAACATCTGACGTAAAATATTGACCCTTGAAAAATCGGTTTTTCTATTAAAGATTATTGCCGCCGACATAAGTAGGATACCCGCGATGGTTTGCCTGACACCGGCAAATAAGAATGCCGGATAATGCAGTACACCAAAGCGGATAGCCATGTATGTAGTACCCCAAACAATGCAAATAAAAATCAGCGCAAAATAGGCTTTAGTCTGCTTGGTCATTAGTTGATTCAGTGATGCGTAAGAGTTGTAGTTAATAAAATCGGTTTGTCTTTTTGGAATTACGGGACAAAAGTGAGTAAAATTTTTAAAACAAAACAGATACAATTTCTGTAATTTTGACCATAACAGTTTGATTTATGAAAATCCAGAACAAGCGAAAGAGTGATCATTTGTATCTGCAAACGGCAGAAACCATTGAGCAGCAGATCATGGACGAGGTGCTTAAGATAGGAGATAAATTGCCATCGGTGAGGCTGCTCAGCAAGGAGCAGGGAATAAGTGTAAGCACCATATTGCAGGCATATTATCACCTGGAGGCAAAGGGTTTAATTGAGTCGCGCCCCCAATCGGGATATTATGTTCGGTTTAATCCTTCCCGGTTTCCGAAGAAGATAGAAAAGAGCAATCCGCTGCAGACAGTCAGGACCAAAAACGTTGAAGCGATAATAGAGCAGGTATACGATGATTTTACCCTTAGCGGTGTAACCCGGTTTTCATTGAGTGTGCCGGCACCCGAAATATTGCCACTGGCCAAACTGAACAAAGCCATGATGCAGGCCCTGAGGGACCTTCCCGCCAATGGCACATCTTATGAGCAGATACAAGGCAATGACCTGCTAAGAAGGCAGGTAGCCCGATGGTCTATGAACTGGGGCGGGCACCTCCATGCCAAGGACCTGATCACCACTTCGGGTTGTATGAATGCCATATCCTATTGCCTCATGGCGCTTACAAAGCCGGGTGATACCATAGCAGTCGAAAGCCCTGTTTACTTCGGTATGCTGCGTTTTGCCCAGAGCATTGGCCTGAAAGTTTTGGAACTGCCTACCGACCCCGATACAGGTGTAGACCCCGACGATGTAAAAAAGGCCCTTACGCAACACAATATCAAAGCCTGCTTTTTTGTGACCAACTTCAGCAATCCCACCGGATACTGCATGCCCGATGAGCAAAAAGAGGCTCTTGTAAAACTGCTTTCTGTAAATGGTGTGCCGCTTATAGAAGACGACCTCTACGGAGATGTGTATTTTGGTAAGAGCCGACCTAAGTCGTGTAAGTCATTCGATGAGGAAGGCAATGTGTTGTGGTGCAGCTCTATTTCAAAAACATTGGCCCCCGGATATCGGGTGGGGTGGGTGGCCCCTGGCCGGTATTTCGATAAGGTAAAGCGACTGAAAATGTACCACAGCATCACCAGCGCCACCTCGCAGCAGCAGGCCATTGCCAGCTTCCTGGCCACCGGCAGATATGAGTACCACCTCCGGAAATTAAGGCAAACCCTGCATGCCAACAGCCTTCAGTTTACCCGTGCCATAGGCGAGTATTTTCCCGAAGGTGTTAAGCTATCCAACCCCAAGGGTGGATTTATACTGTGGCTGGAACTGGATAAGAAAATAGACACCTACCAACTATACCAGGAAGCCATGCTGCATAAAATAAGCATTGCCCCCGGCACCATGTTCACCCTCCAGGACCGCTACCAGAATTGCATGCGCCTCAGCTACGGCATGGCCTGGACACCCGAAATTGATAAGGCGCTTAAGCGGTTGGGGAATCTGGTGAAGGGGATGATGTAGCTTGATTTAATGTTTAACAATGGACTGAGCTATTCTCAGTTTATTTTAAAATAATTAGTTTTTTAGTGATTGTAGGTTTTCCACTAACCTCAAACCGGCAAAAATATATCCCTGTTGTGACATCTGTTAAAGGTATTATTGTATTTTCAGTTACTATCTGCCTTGAAAATAATTGACGACCTTCCAGATCAAAAAGGTTCAAATGTACCTCATCAGAAATTTGCTCACTAATATGAATAGAAAGTTCATTGTTGGCAGGGTTGGGGTATATGTTTATATATAGATTGTTGCTATTGAATTGATCGAGTTCTGCCTGTCTCTTACAATAAATTCCGGTATTAAATTTTGCTAAGAAACTCTTTTCAACTAAATATGGGCTATAAAATGTATCTGGTCCGATTTTGAAAGTGTCAATTTCAAAATCACCTACAAGATACAAATTACTATGATTATCACTTACAATTGAAGCAATGTCATCACCACCTGATGCTAAAACGCTTCCCAGAATATAAGAACCACTTGAACTCCAGCCGGCTAATACCAATGGGTCGACATTTTTTGCGGGTTTAATAATAATGTGTCCATCTATTGTGTCTGCATTGTTATACTGTTCCAAACCAATAGTTACCCATACATTGTCACATGGATCAACCGCAATTGAGTATGGAGATACCAAACCACCTTGAAATTCCTTTACCCAGGAAAAAATACCATTTGAAGTTATTTTTGCTAAATATCCGGAACTGGAATTGTGTGATGGAGGTAATCCGGTTCCATCAAATATTACTGCAGAACCTACATAGTCACCTACAATAAAGACATCTTCATTAGAATTAGCAGCAATTCCTCCTGAATTGGTAATAGTACCATTATCGGAGCCTATCGCCCAGAGAACGTTTCCTGAATTGTCAAATTTTGTGAGAAAAGTATGAGTATGTTGCCAACCAAATGGATTCAATAGGGTATTGCTTCCAAAACGTATTGAATCTGATTTGAATGTACCTGAAATGTAGAGATTACCGGCATCAGTTACCGACATTCCAGAAATCATTTCATCATCATTACCACCAAAGTGGTTTGCCCAGATAGGATTCCCTGATGAATCTAATTTTGCAACAAAAAAATCATTGGTACAGTCCAAAAATGTAGAACAGACACCCGTATTTAAAAACGAATAGCTCCCCCAGATAATATTGTTTGAAAAGCTGCATGATATAAAAATATCGCCGACTTGGTTGACTGCTATTTTACCACTGCACCCTTTCATAGAACCCGCATTGCCTAAATTTTTAATCCACTTTACTGTTCCGCTAGAATCAACTTTAGTTATAAAATAATATCCATAACCTGTAGTACCGGTAATTGATAAAATATGGGAACCAAAAGAAAAAGTTCCAGGTAGCGCCGCTCCAAATAAATATTCATTCCCAAATCTATCTGTAGCTATGCCTCCAATATTTGGAGGGGTTGTGCTCGATGTATTTGAACTCAATGCCCATTTGTAATATCCAGATGTATCATACTTTGCCAGAAAAAAACCTGCTCCATATATGGTGTCATTATCAAAGATCATATAATTGGGATGGTTTCCAACTCCATAAACATTTCCAGCACCATCAATTGCACAATTTGTTCCTTCACTCCCTGCCTTATCTGCCCTTGTCCATTTCCATCCAGTTTGCGCATTACAAATTGTGGATAAACATATGAAACTGCATATGTGGATTAATGTAATTAATTTGTTTTTCATAATATATAAAATTTAGTTGTTATGGATTTATAATTAATTATAAAGACAGCAAATAATGGTTATCAGTTGGGTGTTGTTTACAAAAACAAACATTATCTATAATTGAATATAGAAAACCCGTTGTTCCTGATTCACAGAGCTGAGAAATTCAGCAACAAAGTGGACATAACCACCTACCCAGCACTACCGCTACTATCAGCATTCGATTTTTACCTCGTCTTACAAGCATGATTGTTCAAGGCATAGCCATACTCAGT
>CAIUZK010000263.1 GCA_903903635.1 uncultured Bacteroidota bacterium | reverse complement strand
TCATATAATATATTTTGCTGGCAATGAGCACTGAGTCCTTGAAGTAAAATAACGACAATGAGTAAAGAATTTTTCATGGATATTAGTTTTTACAACTGACTGTCACATAAGACAGTCAGTTGTTGATTATTAAATTTTAGTAATTTGTGATTAGAAGTATTCTTCAAGGTAGCTCCTTACCTCATTAATTATTTGTATTGCGAGTGCCTTCCCACTTGACCTAACTTCACCGCAATCACCAGAAACAGTCACAGACACACTAAAACTCAATATTCCAATACTGAATGTGGCTTCAATAGTTATTGCACACTGTAATACAGGTAAGTCAGGTATACTTATCAACAAATTTTTATCGATAAGCTCTGTAATCTCACTTTCATTCAGATTGGTAATATCTCCCAAATCAATTTTGACGCTTATCGCCGGAGCTACTGTTTTCTGAGTTAAGTCAACAGCTTTTGAACCGGAAGAAGCAAGTGCGCCCAACGACATAACGAAAAAGGCCACTAAAAGCAGGGTTAATTTATTCATCATTTTGAATTTTTATCTTTTATAAATAGTATATTCACGAAGTGTATTTGCCTGTTGTGCATCGTGCATGCACTTAAGGCGGGCCCGCTTTGCGTGGGTGGAGCCACAACTTTTTGGCCGCATCGGTGAGCCCTACCTGATGGTTCTTGAGGGACTTAGCAGGGTGGAGTAATCCGGTGCGGCCTCCCAAACAAATTTATTTAAAGGCATAGTTGCTGATTTAGTGATGATTTAAAGGACAGAAAGGTTAAAGCTTTCAAAGGACAACAAATAGCAACTATCAAAGTTGCAGGATTTGCAAGCCGTTCTATTTTGCTTTTGATATTATAAGTTACCCCGTTTTTTCCACAAAACGAAATCGAAGGGCTTGGCCATCCCACAAAGGATTTACCAATCCCAGATAGGTATTTGCAATCCCAAATAGGAAGGAAAAAATCTTCAAAGTTATTTTCCCGGTAGGTATTCGATTCCGTTTATCAAATTAAAAGGGAAGGCTCCTTTTGCAAAGGCCAGATAAAAACTTCAAACTAAAAATATCTGGCAATATATCTCCGGTTTCGCTTGGTGCTCAAAAATTCGTAGTTGATGGTAAACTCATGTGTACCAGAGTTCACCATATTCTGATGGTAAGTGGTTAAATCGAAAGAGTATCCAAATCTAAGCTGATTATTTACAATAAACTGGAACAATAGGGCGTATGAATTCTTGAAACGATACGTCGCTCCGAACCACACTCTTTCATAAAGTAAAATGTTTGCCCCAATATCAATATAAGAAGGAGTCTGCTGACTCCATCGATAAAGGAAAGTGGGTTTCAGCTTTACGTAATCAGAGACAAAAAACACATATCCTCCCATCGCATAGAAATGCACAAATTCATGGTAAGTATTATTCTCTGAGTCGTCTACAATATAGTTAACCAGCAACTTAGGCATTGAGAACCCGAGAAAGAAAATGTCGCTGTGCCATAAGGCTCCAACTCCCACGTTTGGCAACATCCTTAGATTTACGTTCTGTGCAAACGAGGGATCCATCTGGTCATTAATTTCAAGATCCGTATGTCCGGCATGATAAGTATTAAATCCCGCCTTTATTC
>CAIUZK010000262.1 GCA_903903635.1 uncultured Bacteroidota bacterium | reverse complement strand
AGGAACGAAGGAAATAACTCCCACCATCTTACTCGTTCTATTCCATTTTTATTTCGTTGCAAAAGTCTTTATCCCGGAAGCTTTCGGGATGCAGATAGAGTTGCGCTCGTGCCCTTGCGGGCATGCCTCATAAAACATGCCTTCGCTAAAGCTATGGCAGTTAATAACATGCCTTCGCTAAAGCTATGGCAGTTAATAAAAGAAATATAACTTCGCAATATGGTGGAACTTATTTCATCAACGTTCCTAATACACCAACTCAACACTAAATTATTTATATGGTCAATAAAATTATATTCCGCTTTTTTTTGTTCTGCTGTGTGTTTGTTTTTAAATTATCGGTAACTGCCCAGATCATTTCCACCATTGCTGGCAATGGCACCACTTCATATACAGGTAATAATGTACCTGCCACCGCGATTGGAATTGCCACTGCGGTAATTAATGTTGATAGCCAGGGCAATGTGTATAGTGTAAGTTATAATTATGGCATACAAAAAGTGAGCGCTGCTGGTATCATTACAACTGTTGCAGGCAATGGAACTACAAGTTATAGCGGGGATGGTGGCCCCGCTACTGCCGCCGGAATATTTTCACAGGGAGTAGCAGCAGACAATAGTGGTAATTTTTTTATAGGAGATGGCATAAATAACCGTGTCAGAAAAGTAAACGCGGCAGGTATTATCACTACCATCTGTGGCACCGGGGCTGGCGGGCATAGCGGAGATGGCGGAATGTCTACATTGGCCGTTATACGCAGCCCGGCGACCATGGTTATGGATACGGCAGGCAATCTCTTTTTTGCTGATTCAATCTTCATTCAAAAGATCAGCACATCAGGGATTATTACAACTATAGCCGGCAATGGCATAGGTGGTTTTACCGGTGATGGCGGCCCGGCCACAAATGCTGAAATTACCGGCGTTGATGAATTAGCTGTTGACAGGTCGGGAAATGTCTATATGGATGACGGCACTCATTATCGTGTGCGCAAGATTAATAACGCAGGTATAATATCCACTATTGCCGGTACAGGTACATGGGGATACTCAGGAGATGGTGGCCCGGCTACTGAAGCTGTTATGTGTGATATGGATGGAGTATACTGCTTTAGTAAAGCGAAAAAGCTGATTTTATTCTATCCTTATGAATGAAACCTTTACTACTTTCCAATTAATAAGTAATAAGGCATATATCGTTAAAAGGTAAACCATTAATAGATATTATCCTTAATTCCTTAGCTTTTGTACCTTTAAACTCCATGAAGTTTGTTGTTGCTATCCTTATATTATTCATCACTATTCAGGCGCAGGCCCAGTCTGGCAGCCTGTCTGGCAGGGTTGTAAATGAGGATAATAAACCCATCTATCATGCATCCATAACCACCTGGCAGCGTGACTCTGCAAAACATACCACCACCACCAATAAAGATGGTGCCTTCCTCTTCTCACTTACTTCCTCTGGCAAGTATTACATCAGCATCAAAGCACCCGGTTACGAGCCGTATGCCGATAGCGTAGACATCGAAGCCACGGAACAAATTCCCGGTTATTCATCGGGAGCGGTGTTAGGGATAATAAAGCTCACCTCCTCCATACACATGCTCGATGAGGTAAAGATTGTGGAAAAGGTACTGGCTATGGTGCAGAAGGATGATACCCTGGAGTTCAACAGCGGCGCCTACAAGGTAAACCCCGATGCCGATGCCGCCGACCTAGTGGGCAAGATGCCTGCCATAACTATCAACGACAAGCAGATTTCCGCACAGGGCGAGGCCGTGGTAAAAATACTGGTCGACGGCAAGCCATTCTTCGGCACCGACCCATGGGCCACCCTCAAAAACCTGCCTGCCGATATTATAGCCAAGGTGCAGGTATACAACGAAAAAAGCGACCAGGAGCAGTTCACGGGCTTCAGCGAGGGGGCTACCAGCAAAACCATCAATATCATTACCAAGCCCGGCAAGCGCAATGGCCTGTTTGGCAAACTATATGCAGGCGGCGGCGGCGACCCCAACACCATTACACAAAGCAGCAGCGATATGCGTTACGGCACCGGCGCCACACTCAATAATTTTGCCGGTGACAGGCGCATCACCCTCACCCTCCAGGCCAATAATGTAAACACCCAGAATTTCACCGACAATGCCTCAGGCTCCGGGGGCGGTTCGGGCATGAATATTACCCATGCGGCAGGCCTCAACTATAGCGACAAATGGGGGAAGAAAGCCGATGTTTCGGGCAGCTATTTTTACAACCAGAATACCAGCAGCCTGTACAGCCAGGTGCACAAAACCTACCTCATAGCCACCGATTCGGGCCAGGTATACAACGAATACAGCCCTACGGCCAGCGAGAACCAGTCGCACAGGTTCAATGTACGGGTCAACTATACCATCGACTCCATGAACTCCCTGCTCATCAGCCCATCAGGCTCAGTGAGCGCCAGCTCGGGCAATAACAGCCGCACCGGCAATACCACCCTCGGGGCCGACACGGTGAACTTTACCAGCAATACCGGCAATAATAAGAGCCTTGCATTGTCCCTGTCCAATACGCTGCTCTTCAGGCATCGCTTCCAGAAGAAAGGGCGCACCATATCCTTAAACCTCAACACCAGCACCGGCAACAATGACGGCACCAACTACCATTACGATACCACCCGCTACTATACAGGCATAAGCGCCGGCGATACCCTCAACCAGCGCTCCGGCCAGCAATCGCTCAACCAGTCGGTGGCGGCAACCCTGAACTATACCGAACCCGTAGGCGAAAAAGGGCAGTTGAAACTGGAGTACAACTACACCTACGCCCCCGCATCGTCTGATAAAAACACCTACGATTATTCCGTCCTCACGCACACGTACAATGTGCTCAACGACCAGTATTCCAACACCTTCCACAGCGACAATAATACCCATAAGGTAGGGGCCAGCTACCTGCTGCATATCACCAAAGAACTGGAAGTATCGGCAGGGCTCAATTACCAGTTTACCGGGCTCGACAATACGCAGCAGCAGCCCCTCTACTACCACCTGGTGAAACGATTTGAGAACCTGTTGCCGGTGGCCACCCTGCACTACAAACTCAGCAAATCAAGATACCTCAATTGCAATTACAATACCTCTACCCAACCGCCCGGCATCAACCAGTTGCAAAACGTAGTCAACAATGCCGATCCGCTGCACCTGTATACCGGCAATACCGGCCTCCTGCAACCCTTCAGGCACAATTTGTCGCTGCGCTACAACTCATCGGGCAAGGAGGCCAAAAGCACTTTCTCGGCATCACTGTCCGGCACATTGTCGCAGCACAATATCACTTCCAATTCCATCATTGCCGCCAAAGACAGCAGCATAGGCAATATACCGCTGCATGCAGGCTCGCAGCTCTCCTATCCCAGCAACATAGAGGGCAGCCGCTCGGTGGGGGCTTACCTTTATTATGGCATGCCGCTTGGCTGGCTCAAGAGCAGGCTCAACATCAACGTCAATACTGGGCTGTCGCGCAATCCCTCCCTCATCAACAACCTTATCAATTACCAGGAAAACAGGAATGGCAGCCTGGGCCTGTCCATCAACAGCAATTACAGCGAGAACATTGATTTTTCACTTTCCTATAATGCCAGCATTACAGCCAACAGCAACAGCATAAATACCCGGACCAGCGCCAGCTACTTTTCTCAGAATACCCATGCGGCGGTCAACCTGCAATCGCACAGCGGCTTTGTGTTCAACACCACCCTTAGTTACCAGGCCAATTCCGGACTCTCATCGGGCTATGATAAGAACTATGTGATCTGCAACTTCAGCCTGGGAAAAAAGGTATTCAGCAGACACCAGGGCGATATCCGCATTTCCGTTTTCGACCTCCTGAACCAGAACAACAACATCCAGCATTCCGTTACCGACACCTATATCCAGGACTCCCGCACCAATATGCTGCAACGCTATATCCTCCTTATTTTCAACTACAAGATCAGTGATTTTAAGAGTTCCCCGATTGGAGAGAAGGGGCATTAAGGGTTATACATTGCAAGGGATAAAAAAGTGATTATTTCGGAAATACACTTTGTGTCTTTTCTTTTATAACTTGATGCTGTAGTGTACTTTGTGCTATCCTTCGTGATCTTCGTGGTTGAATTTTATTGTATTAATTTATACCGTTGAGTCGCGGCCGAGTCTCTCAAAGCATGGACTCTGTGCGGCAGCGAGAACTCGGGCGCAACTCGCGCAGGGTATAAAAACCATGATAAGAACTCTGATTCCGGGAGTCCCGCGGAAAAGCGGAGATTGCAGGGGATGCAAAATTAAGTTCATGCATTTTGATAGATTTTAGTCATCGTTCCTTAGGAACGTTGACTAAATAACTCCCACCATCTTACTCGTTCTATCCCATTTTTATTTCGTTGCAAAAGTCTTTAAATAATTCATTATTCGCAGATAGAGCTGCGCTCGTGCCCTTGCGGGCATGCCTCATAAAACATGCCTT
>CAIUZK010000261.1 GCA_903903635.1 uncultured Bacteroidota bacterium | reverse complement strand
GCTACCATCCCAACATCCCAGAACTCAACTACAGAATTTATCCTTAATTTGTAGGAATTATTTTGAAAGTCTTACTAAGAAACCAGAAAGTTATTTTAGACAGCGATATAGCCACTCTTTATGGTGTAACTACCAAAGAGATAAACCAGGCGGTGAAAAATAATCCTGAAAAATTCCCGGATGGCTATATTTTTTCTCTTACAAAAGAGGAGAAGACAAAGGTGGTCAAAATTTTTGACCACCTCGAAAAACTTAAATTTTCACCTCAACTGCCAAAAGCATTTACCGAAAAAGGTTTGTACATGCTGGCGACAATCCTGAAAAGCAATATAGCTACACAGACAACGCTTGCAATAATAGAAACATACTCCCGGATAAAAAACCTTTCCAGAAACATTAAAGAAATATCTGCCGAGCATGATGAACAAAAGAAACAAACACTGATGCAAAAGAGCGGTGAAATCATTGCAGAAATGCTGGAAGATGATTTGAAAGTAACTGAAAAAGAAATAACCATTGAACTGAATTTTGCCGTTTTAAAATTCAAACACACGATAAAGAAAAAGTAATGTATTCCAACCCCCCAATACTATTTGAAAACCATTTGACTACCTGTTGGTGTAAAACCTTTAGTTCCCCTAAAGTAACTTCCAAGCGTATCAATTGTTGAGAATAATAAAACTCCCGCAGGATAACCCAAACATCCCCCAGTGTTGTAAGGTGCAAACTTAACATCTGTCTTTTTATATTGTACGCAAAATGCAGAGGCTTCAATATACTCAACAAGAGATTCTTTTAGCATTGAGGCCGGAATTATATGAAGTGCCATTATACAAAGAAATGAAATTTATTTATTCTTCAGGGCTTGTTTTCTGGGAACAATAACTCGGCGAGCTTTATCTAACAACCACAGGCTTCCAATAACAGGCAAACATCCACTAATTTCTTCAAATCCTCAATGAAAAGGTTCGAGAATAATCCAATTGGGACTACTTGAAATCCCCGCATTTTTGTGGGGATTTTTGCTTGGTGTCTCAGGCATGGATATAAGCTATAGGGTGCAAGTCCCTAATACGCTTTACAGTAGGGAGTATTAGCCAAGAGCAAGGGTGTCGCGGGTGACTGAGAATCTGAAAGAAGCTGGCGGTACCGTAAGCATACGGGATTCGGGCTGACGAACAGAAACTGTATACAAGGCGGGGTTATATGGGTGATGTTGCAAAAGAAACAAAAGCCATTTACTGTATGAAATATAACTACGTAAATGCAATGGCTACATGAACGGAAAGCGTATATCCTTACCCTGAGAGATCTGCGGGTAATGTTGGCGGCGATACGTGAGAGTGGTAAAGTGGCAAACTGACGACAGAGTTAAAGATGGCATCGGTTATTGGCAGAACTGCTGAGGTCATAGTAAGCGGACAACGAGACGTTATAGATAGTCGTGAAGAACCTCAACGAAGCTGAAGGACTGAATGTAAAACAATTGTTGAAACTGGTAAAGTCAAGGCAAAAGGCATATGAATGGGGCAACAGCAGCAAGGGATATTGCAGCGTGGCGCACAGTCCGATACTCCAAACAACGATGACCGCCAGCTATTTTAGCAGGAGGGGTTACGTAGGATTTCACAACACTTACCACCGGAAAACAGAACTGCAAGGAAAATTATTCTAACAAACCGCCGTATGCCGAACGGCACGTACAGTGGTGTGAGAGGGGTGAGGGAAATAATCCCTCACCCCTCTCGATTTATGGTTATCAGTTATTTATTGATTAATCTGATACCCCGATAGTCAAATATTGAAACTATAAGCTGATATTTGCTTATAGATAAATGAATATGAAAATAGGAATCGTTTGTTATCCTACTTTTGGAGGTAGCGGGGTACTGGCTACCGAATTAGGTATTGCTTTGTCGGATAAAGGGTATGAGGTGCATTTTATTACTTATGAGCAACCTGTAAGACTTAGTCAGACCTTTCATCCTAATATCTATTTTCATGAGGTGAAAGTACCCACCTATCCGTTATTTGATTTTCCTCCTTATGAGACCGCGCTGGCCAGTGCGATGGTAAATGTCATTGTCAATCAGGAACTGGATATATTGCATGTGCATTATGCCATTCCGCATGCATCAGCGGCCTATTTTGCCAGGCAGATATTGAAGAAAACAGGAAAGGATATTCCATTTATCACTACGCTTCATGGAACTGATATTACCCTTGTGGGCAGGGATACTACCTACGAACCGGTTGTTACTTTTTCAATCAATGAATCGGATGCCATTACCGCGGTGTCGGATAGCCTTAGAGCTGAAACACAGCGGTCATTTAAGATTGAGAAGGAAATTCATGTTATACCCAACTTTGTAGATGTAAAGCGGTTTCACCAGACGGATAAGGATCATTTCAAGCAGATGCTGGCGCCGGATGGTGAGCGCATACTGGTGCATGTGTCCAACTTCAGGCCGGTGAAGCGTGTGCTGGATGTTGTTGAGGTATTTGCCCGCATAAAAAAAGAAGTACCCTCGAAGTTGCTGATGATAGGTGATGGCCCGGACAGGCAGGATGCTGAAGACCTGGCGCGTTCGCTTGGCCTGTATCATGATATCCGTTTCCTGGGCAAGCAGGAGCAGATAAGTGAAATACTGAGTATAGCTGATTTGTTTATTCTGCCATCTCAAACCGAGAGTTTCGGACTATCGGCTCTTGAAGCAATGGCATGCAGCGTGCCGCTTATTTCTTCCAATTCAGGTGGGTTGCCGGAGATCAATATAAATGGTAAAACCGGGTTCCTGAGCAATGTGGGAGATGTAGAGTCGATGTCGCGAAATGCCATATATATATTGAGCGATGAGGACAGGTTGAAAGAATTTAAGAAAGCAGCGATAGCTCAGGCCCGTCATTTTGAGAAACAGCGCATCATACCCATGTATGAGAAATTGTACTGTGAGGTGATTGCAGCTTATTAAGCGGAAAAGGCGGAAAGAGCTTTGAAATGTAATTCATAGGTTCAGATTGTATCATTGAGTTTGATTTAATTCATTATTGCAGGCATATTGCATTCTGTATTTTATTTCTCTAATTTTGCAGCATAAATTTCCTCATTATGCCTTCCTTCGATATAGCCAGTAAAGTAGACCTGCAGACACTTGACAATGCAGTGAATATTGCCAAAAAGGAGATTGATAACCGTTTTGACTTCAAGGGTACACATGTAAACTTTGAACTCAACAAAAAGGAAATGACCATTTCGATAGAGGTGGAAAGCGATATGAAACTGAAGCAACTGGAGGATGTACTGCTCACAAGGGCAATGCGCCAGGGTATAGAAGCCAACAGTTTTGACATGAGTAAAGATGCTTCGGCCAACGGCAAGTATGTGCGCAAAACCATTGCTATTAAGAACGGCATAGATAAAGACTATGCCAAGAAAATAGTTAAGATCATAAAAGACAGCGGGCTGAAAGTGCAGGCAGCTATTATGGACGACGTCATACGGGTTACAGCCAAGAAGATAGATGATCTTCAGGATGTTATTCAGTTATGCCGCACCTCAAATATTGACCTGCCATTGCAGTTTATTAATATGAAGAGCTAGGAAATTCCTCGCTACCATCTGACTAACAATTTACATATTCAAATTTACTCGTAAAGATTCCAGGCATCCTTGAATAAGGGTTGCTTCTGGTCTTTTTCTGAGATGATGGCATCTTTAAGGTCTATTTTCCAGTCTACTCCCAGTTCAGGATCGGCAAAATAGATTCCTGCCTCAGATGGCTTGTTGTAGAAATTGTCGCACTTGTAAAATACTTCTGAAGTATCGGAAAGTACGGCATAACCATGGGCAAAGCCATGTGGTATCAATAACTGTAATTTGTTTTCGGCGGAAAGTTCCAGGCCGAACCACTGCTTGTAAGTTTTGCTGCTTTTGCGAATATCTACCGCCACGTCCCAGATACTTCCTTCCAGTACCCGTATTAATTTTGCCTGAGGAACCGGATTGTTCTGGAAATGAAGGCCACGAAGCACGTTCTTTACAGAACGTGCCTGGTTGTCTTGCACAAATTGTTTATTATATCCTGAACCCGCTTCGAGTACCTGCATATTGTAGCTTTCGAAGAAATAGCCACGATCGTCTGTAAGCACTTTGGGCTCTAATATTAATAGCCCTTCAAGCGGGGTTGTAGTAATTTTCATCTAAAATTGGTTTAGGCTATTATTTCAAGCAGATTAGTTGTGATGTATGCCAATTCCTCTTCTGTTAATTCGGAATGGATGGGCAATGAAATAACACAATCCTGCAGCATATCTGTAACCGGCAGGTCCAGGCCGGCAGTGTTATATTGCTTCAGCATATTCTGTTTATGGCAAGGAACAGGGTAGTAGATCATACTTGGAATATTCCTATCAGCCAGCTTTTGCTGCAGTGTATCGCGGTCTGCATTTTTCATTTGCAGGGTATACTGATGAAAAACATGATGGGAATAAGGCGCCCTGAACGGAACCACTATTTTAGGATTGTTTTTGAAAGCGTTGTCGTAATAATCGGCGGCAGCACGACGGGCATCGCAATACTCGTCGAGATGGCGCAGCTTAATGCGCAGAATGGCTGCCTGAATAGTATCGAGACGGCTGTTGCAACCTACCATTTCGTGGTAATACCTGATATTCTGCCCGTGATTGGCAACCATACGCAATGTTAATGCAAGGTCATCATCGTTTGTGAAAATGGCGCCGCCATCGCCATAACCACCCAGATTTTTTGAAGGGAAGAATGAAGTGCAACCTATGATTCCCATTGAGCCGTTCTTCTTAACCGTACCATCGGAGAAGGTGTAAGAACCACCAATAGCCTGTGCATTATCTTCTATAACCGGGATATTATGTTCTTTAGCCAACGCCAGCAATGGCTCCATATTTACCGACTGACCATATAAATGGACCGGAATGATCGCCTTTGTTTTTGGGGTTATTGCTTTACGAACATTATCAATGTTCATGGTAAATGTATCGGCATCCACATCTATGAACACAGGAGTGAGGCGTAGTAAGGCCACAACTTCAACTGTAGCAATATAGGTATAAGAAGCAGTAATAACCTCGTCGCCGGGCTGCAAACCAAGGGCCATTAGCGAAATCTGCAGGGCATCAGTACCATTGGCGCATGGTATAACATGCTTTACGCCAAGATATTCAGCCAACTCGGTAGCAAAGTGTTTTACATCCGGACCATTGATAAAAGCGGAGCTTTCGATAACATTTATAACTGCCGTGTCTACTTCTGATTTTATCTTGTGGTATTGACGCTTAAGGTCAACCATTTGTAATTGCTGCATGAGGTCTTTTTTGGGTGGCAAAGGTAAGATTTTTTGAAATGATTAATGGCGTTTTTTGAACTCCAGGACCAGGGGACTCAAATATTAGCATTTGTTTTTGAGAGAGGGTTAAACCCTTCCCCTCCCGTTGAAGAAACGGGACCTTGTTCCGGGGAGTACGTAGGAATCTGATTTTCAGCGTTGCAACTCTGATTGAGGGGTAGAATTGCACACTGCGCAGAAAATATTTTGTTGCACAGTTTTTTTAATTGATAATCAGTTGTCTGAACCATGATTCGCCTGATTAAAAGATTTCATGATTTAATTTGGTGTAATATGTTTTATAAACTATTCCTAGGTGCTCATTTCATAAGCGAATCAGAGGAGGTATAAAGAATTGCACACCGCGCAGAAAATATTTTGTTGCACAGTTTTTTATTGATAATCAATTGTTTAGCATATGGAAATTGCGCATTTGGGGGTAAAGTGTGCAATTCTGGGGTTGGTTGAAAAGTTGACTGGTTGATAAGTTGATTAGAGGGTGTCGAAAGATTGAAGTGTTTCGACCTGAAATTGGTTTGTATTTTAGAATTTGGTGTTTCATGATAGGATTAATTTATATTTATGGATGAATTTCGGGTCAAAGGTAGATTTGTTTATTGGCGTTTCCAAATAAAATGGATTATTTGGATTGATGCCAATTAATTTCAATAAAACCTGGCAAAATGAAATTATACCCAAAATGAATTCGTGAAAATTATCATCAAAGCGAGACGCCCCGCGCGAGACTGATGGTGGGGAACACCAACAGCGGCGGAAACCAATTATTGAACATATTATTTCTTGACAACTCCTAAGTTGAATTAGCCGATTTTGCTAAGCCTGAATACCTGTGTTTTTATGTATCTGGTAATACTGGTAATACCAACTATAAGTGCGG